>NZ_JBFUGT010000073.1:0-28163 GCF_056402775.1 Rhodococcus sp. P3_B8 | reverse complement strand
GACCAGTGCGGTCGCGGGCACCACGCAGCTCGACGCCGTTCACCGCGTGATCGGGCGACCCGGCGTCATCCTCGTCGCCGAGGGATCGCCGCAACGCGTGAAGTCGCTCCTGGCCCAGGAGAAGAAGAAGACGGCGCGCCTCGTCGGCGACACCCCGATCTACGACATCGTCATTGGCAACGACGAGGGACAGGTCCCGCTGTCGCAGCTGCAGAAGCATCTGAACAAGCTCCCGAAGAACATCGACACCAAGCGGATGGACGCCATCGAGTCGCGGCTCGCCGCGCTCAGCAGCCGCGGTGGCGGCGCCGCACTGCCCAAGGGTCCGATGCCCGGCGGCGCGAAGATGCGTGGCGTGCAGCGCACCATCCGTCGTCGCTAGAAGCCTGTCGCCCCACTACTCCGCCCGATGTCGATCCGACATCGGGCGGAAGACGTTCCGAGGGGTCAGCGCGTGCGAATCAGGGCGGTGCCGGTGGCCCGGTCCTGCATGCCACGACCGTCGATGTCCGTGATGGTCCCGGGCACGACGAACACGAGCAGCGCCTGACGCACCAGGGCCCGGACGAAGCCGACACGGGCGGGTCCGTCCACCCGCGCCACCTGCATGCCGAGGAACAGCTGCCCCGGCGTGAAGGAGAACAGCGACACCGTGGCGACACCGACGACGAACCAGACGAGCAGAGTGAAGGTCGAGAACGGACCCTCGAAGAAGTTGTCGCCGATGATCAGTGCCGCGACGCCCGCCGACGACACCCAGTCGATCATCAGCGCGGCGAGACGGCGTCCCGTGCTCGCGAGCGAACCGGGACCTTCCGCCTGCAACCCGAGGCGCTCGCCCCGGAAGGACTGCGTCGTCTCGTCCGCGCCGTCCGGCAGTGCGGCCGAAGGTCCGGAAAGCCAGGAACCGGTGATACGTGCCATGCTGTCCAGGATAGGCGTCGCCTCTCCGAGGACCTCACACCGGAGGTTTGGGCTGTGTGCGCAGTCACAGCCGGTGTAAAAGCCCAGGAAGATTCGACGCGTAACACGGGCGAAACAAAAGGTTGACCAGCGGGCAACACCAAGTCCTTACCGTCTGGCTCGACGAATTCGCCAATATCCACTTGGCTGAAGCGACTTAAGGAGCACAAGCGTGGCGTTCACCACGGCCGAAGAGGTCATCAAGTTCATCAAGGACGAGAACGTCGAATATGTCGACATCCGGTTCAGCGACCTGCCGGGCGTGCAGCAGCACTTCTCGATCCCGGCGTCCGCGTTCAACCAGGACGTCTTCGAGGACGGCCTCGCGTTCGACGGTTCGTCCGTCCGCGGCTTCCAGTCGATCCACGAGTCGGACATGATGCTCCTCCCCGACGTCGCCACCGCCCAGATCGACCCGTTCCGCGCGGCCAAGACGCTGAACATCAACTTCTTCGTGCACGACCCGTTCACGCGTGAGTCCTACAGCCGCGACCCGCGTAACGTCGCGCGCAAGGCCGAGGAATACCTGAAGTCGACCGGCATCGCCGACACCGCCTTCTTCGGCGCCGAGGCCGAGTTCTACATCTTCGACTCGGTCCGCTACGACTCCGGCATCAACGGCGCGTTCTACGAACTCGACTCCATCTCGGGTTCCTGGAACACCGGCAACGACGTGAACGCCGACGGCAGCCCCAACCTGGGCTACAAGGTCCGCCCCAAGGGTGGATACTTCCCCGTCGCTCCGTACGACCACTACGTCGACCTGCGCGACGAGATCTCCACCAACCTGCAGAACGCGGGCTTCGAGCTCGAGCGCGGCCACCACGAGGTGGGCACCGGCGGACAGCAGGAGATCAACTACAAGTTCAACACGCTGCTCGCGGCCGCAGACGACCTGCAGCTGTTCAAGTACATCGTGAAGAACACCGCCTGGCAGCACGGCAAGTCGGCCACCTTCATGCCGAAGCCGCTGTTCGGCGACAACGGCTCGGGCATGCACGTCCACCAGTCGCTGTGGAAGGACGGCAAGCCGCTGTTCCACGACGAGGCCGGCTACGCGGGTCTGTCCGACATGGCGCGTCACTACATCGGCGGCATCCTGCACCACGCACCGTCGCTGCTGGCGTTCACCAACCCGACGATCAACTCGTACCACCGTCTGGTGCCGGGCTACGAAGCCCCCATCAACCTCGTGTACAGCCAGCGCAACCGCTCGGCGGCCGTGCGTATCCCGATCACCGGCAACAACCCGAAGGCCAAGCGCCTCGAGTTCCGCGCCCCCGACTCCTCGGGTAACCCCTACCTGAACTTCGCGGCGCAGATGATGGCCGGCCTGGACGGCATCAAGAACAAGATCGAGCCGCAGGCTCCCGTCGACAAGGACCTCTACGAGCTCCCGCCGGAGGAGGCCCGCAACATCCCGCAGGCTCCCACCAGCCTGTCGGCCGTCATCGATCGCCTCGAGGCCGATCACGACTACCTCACCGAGGGTGGCGTGTTCACGTCCGACCTGATCGAGACGTGGATCTCGCTGAAGCGTGAGCAGGAGATCGCTCCGGTCAACCTGCGTCCGCACCCCTACGAGTTCCAGCTGTACTACGACGTGTGAGTCGATAGCTTCAGTCGAGCCCACCCGCGCCGCGATCACGACACCGATCGCGGCGCGGGTGGGCTCTTCTGCGTCCGGTCACAGGTGGCCGCCGCGGTCGTCGGGTCGAACCTTCTATTCGCCGCCCTGTCGGCGCACCATCTCGGTGATCCAGATGGGCGCGAACGGGGACGTGCATCCCGGAGAGGTCGGGTAGTCCTTCAGCACCTCGAGGCGCTCACCGATGTCGAGTGCGCGGGCGCGGTACCCGGCGTGCTCGATCCCGATCTGGGCCAGGCAGTGGTTCATCGCCCACTGCAGGCGATCCGGGGCGTCTGTCATCTCCGCCTCGATGACGTCGAGCAGTCCCGCGAGGTCGAGGCCCTCGGGCTTCTTCGCCACGCGTTCGGTGGTCAGCGCCCAGCCGGCACTGGCGACCGCGGGATCCGGATCGGCGGACCACGCCAGGCGCAGGTCCTCGGCGTGCGGGTTCTTCTTCACCACGTAGTTCACGAGCCAGTCGTGCACCTTGGGTGCGCGCGCCTCGCGCAGCATGACGTCCAACTCGTCACGCTCGAACGCCTTCGGGCGGCAGATCAGGATCGCCAGCAATCGTGCCGCGGTATCACCCGTCTCCCACAGCCGGTACGCGAGTTCCTGCTGAGTCTTCAGCCTCTTCGCGAGCGCGCGCAGCTTGCCGAGGTTCACCCCGTGATCGTCACCGTGCTTCTCGTTCACCTCGCGTGCCTTCGGGTCCTCGAGCTCGGCCAGCTCGGCCATCACCTCGGCCACCGTGGTCTCCGTCAGCGCCGTCTCGGCCACCTGAGTCTCCTGTCCGTCACATGGGAGATTCAGCCTACGATGGACGCCGGCCCCCGTCGTGTGGTGCGTCGGTCCCCTGCCGACCGGTCCGGAACCTGCCCGGGCGCCGCAGGCCGCGTCGTATGATCCAGGGAACCGACCACACGGACCGTTGCGGACCGTGCGGTCGAAACCTTTCGGGATACTTGCTCCGTTCTCCAGCCCCCTCGGGTCGAGAAGCAGGTGATGCGGGATGTCAGTGCCCACGACGCCGTCCGGTGTGCCGGTTCCGCGCCGTGTCGTGGTCATTCTGCTGCTGGTGATTCCGCTCAGCCAGATCCCGCTCGACATCTACACCCCGGCGTTGCCGCAGATGGTGCTCGATCTGGACGCGTCCGCCGCAGTGGTGCAGAACACGGTGACCGCCTACATGCTGGGCATGAGTCTGGCGTTCATTCCGGTCGGCCTGATCGCGGATGCGGTGGGCCGCAAACGAACTCTGGTGACCTGCCTGGCGATCCTCGTCGTCACCAGCGTGGGATGCGCACTCGTGCAGAACATCACACTCCTGCTCGGTCTGAGATTCGTGCAGGGTATCGGTGGGTGCGCGTGCCTCGTCCTCGCCTACGCGATCGCCGCCGACTGCTATCGCGGCGCCCGGCTCACGTCCGTGTCCGGTCTCCTCGGGGCTGCGTGGGGGCTGGCACCCGTTCTCGCACCCGCCGTGGGCGGGGTACTGGTGCAGTTCATCTCGTGGCGTCTGGTGTTCGGGCTGATCGCGCTTCTCGCGGCGCTCGCCGTTCCCCTCGTCGTCGCGGGACTGCCGGAGACCCTTCCGCCGGAACTGCGGGCACCGGTCGACGTCGGCGCCGCGGCGCGGGTGCTGGGTGCTGCCCTGCGCCACCGCATCTTCGTGGGGTTCGTGCTCGTGTTCGGATTGATGGCGTCCGCTCAGATGGTCTTCGGTGTCGTCGCGCCCTTCMTGTACCAGCAGATCCTGGGCTTCTCCCCTGCCGCGTACGGTGCGGTGGCGCTGGTCGTGGGCGGCGCGAACCTCCTCGGCGAACTCGCCTGCAGTGCGCTGGCTGTTCGGGTCGGCACCCGCCGGCTCGCGTTCGGCGCGTGGTGGGTGTTCGTGTCGGGCGCACTCGTACTCACCGTCACGGCCGGGCTGTCCGTCGTCACCGCACCGGCCATCACGATCGGTGCCTGCCTCGCGCTCGCCGGATGCGGGGTGCTCTGCCCGCAGATGTACGGGCTGGCCCTCGGACTGTTCACGCGCAACCTCGGACTGATCGGCGGTGTCGTCACGGCGGCCTGCTATCTCGTCGTCAGTGCGGCGATGGCCGTCGCCGGAGTGCTGCCGGAGAACAGCCAGGCACCGCTGGGCTGGCTGTACCTGACCCTGGGCGCGGGAGCAGGGATCCTGCTGCTCCTCACCACGTCCACCCGGCGGTCTCAGGGTTCTCCGCCCGCCGCACCCGCACCACGACCAGAACGGAGGTGACCTCACGTGCCGCATTCACACCCGCGCAGCCCTGCCGCGTCCCCGGTGTCGGTGATCTTCCAACGCCGGATCGACGACGCGAGTTACGCCGACTACGCACGGTGGCAGAAACGCGCGGCGGAGACCCTCGGGACAGTTCCGGGTTTCATCGATCAGGACATCGTGCCGCCGTCGCCGCCCGTGCAGGACGACTGGGTGGACGTGCTGCGGTTCGCCAGCATCGAGGACGCCCGCGCGTGGCTCGACAGCGACCTCCGGACGGAACTCGTGGCGGAGATCAAGCACGCCTTCATCGGCAACGAGGACGTCCACCTGCTCACCGGCGAGCAGACCCGGGAGCAGTCGGCGACGTCGGTGGTCATCTCCTGTCACGTCGACCCCGAGGACGAGTCGGCGTTCATGGACTGGCAGCGCAAGATCTCCGCCGCCGAGGCGGGGTTCCGGGGTTTCCGGGGGCACAAGGTCGAGAGACCGGTGCAGGGGATCACCGAGGACTGGACGATCGTGCTGAGCTTCGACACCGAGGACAACCTGGCGGCGTGGATGGATTCACCCGAGCGGGCCGCCCTCTTGAAGGAGGGTGAGAAGTTCAACAAGAATCTCCGAATCCGAAAAGCGAGCTACGGTTTCGACTTCTGGTTCCGCGGCGCGGGCGGCGACGAACCGCCCCCGGTGCCCGTCGCCCGAAGTAATCTCCTGGCCCTGCTGGTGCTGTATCCACTGGTGGTGATCTGGGGCCATTTCGTCAGCGCACCGTTCATCGAGGCGCACGGGGTTCCGATCGCCGTCGCCCTATTCGTCGGGAACCTCGTCACCACCCAGATCCTCGGCTGGTGGGCCGTTCCGGCGGCGTTCAAGGTGTTCGGGTGGTGGATGGACCCGGCGATCTCCCCCCGCCGGCGGAACCTCGGTTACGCCGTGATGATCGCGCTGTTCGGGATGTCGATCGCCGTGTGCACCCTGCTGTTCATGATCCCGACCACGTAACAGAGTTTCCGATTCACCTGCGCGATGTTCGGGTACATAGCACTGTGAAGGACCGAGGTCTGTTTCACATCGGGAGAAAGGTGTTCACGGTTGGACATGCAGCAACTGTGGGACTTCGTCTCCGCCCGGAAGCAGCAACTGCTCACCGACTCCTTCCTGCACGTCAGCGCAGTCGTGCAGTCGGTGGTGATCGCCACGATCGTCGCGGTGGCGATCGGGATCCTCGTGTACCGCAGCCCGGCCGGCTCCGCGATCGCCACCGCACTCGCGAGCACGATCCTCACCATCCCGTCGTTCGCCCTGCTCGGCCTGCTGATCCCGATCCTCGGACTCGGTGTCGCCCCCACCGTCACCGCTCTCGTGCTGTACGCACTGCTGCCGATCATCCGGAACACCATCCTCGGACTCGCCTCCGTCGACCCCGCGATCACCGACGCGGCCCGGGGCGTGGGAATGAGCCGCACGACGGTGCTGAGCAGGATCGAAATCCCGCTCGCCTGGCCGTCGATCTTGACGGGCATGCGGGTGAGCACCCAGATGCTGATGGGCATCCTCGCGATCGCCGCCTACGCCAAGGGTCCCGGGCTCGGCAACCTCATCTTCTCGGGACTGTCCCGCGTCGGCAGCCCGACAGCGATACCGCAGGCCCTCACGGGGACCGTTCTCATCGTGATCCTCGCCCTCGTACTCGACGGCATCCTCGCCGTCATCGGCCGACTCACCACCTCCAGGGGGATCCGTGACTGACCTCGACGCACCGCACACCAACGGAAGCACCGTCTCGGGAGTGGACATCGTCCTCGAAGACGTCGTCAAGAGCTACCCGGGCCAGGAGAAGGCGGCAGTCGACAACGTGTCGATGCGCATCCCCGCCGGCGAGATCGTGGTCCTCGTCGGCCCGTCCGGCTGCGGCAAGACCACCACCATGCGCATGATCAACCGGCTCATCGAACCGACGTCGGGGAAGATCACGATCGGCGGCAAGGACGCCCTGTCCATCGACCCGGACAAGTTGCGGCGCGGCATCGGCTACTCGATTCAGCAGGCCGGACTGTTCCCGCATCTCACGATCGCGAAGAACGTGGGCACGGTCCCCGGTCTGATCGGCTGGGACAAGAAGAAGATCGCCGACCGCACCGACGAGATGCTCGACCTCGTCGGACTCGAACCCGACCTCTACCGCGAGCGCTACCCCCGGCAGTTGTCGGGCGGTCAGCAGCAGCGCGTCGGGGTGGCGCGGGCGCTGGCCGCCGATCCCCCGGTGCTGCTCATGGACGAGCCGTTCGGCGCCGTCGACCCGATCACGCGCGGACTGCTGCAGGACGAATTGATGCGACTGCAGTCCGATCTCGGCAAGACGATCGTCTTCGTGACGCACGATTTCAACGAGGCGGTCAAGCTGGGCGATCGGATCGCGGTGCTGGGCAACCAGTCGCACATCATGCAGTACGACACTCCGGAGGCGATCCTCGCCCATCCCGCCAACGACATGGTGGCCGGGTTCGTCGGCGCGGACGCCTCCCTGAAGCAGCTGACGCTCACCCGGGTGGCAGAGGTCGAACTCCTCGACTGCCCCACCGCGTACGAGGACGGCTCGGTGGACGATCTGCGGGCGGCGATCTCGTCCCGCAGGATCAAGTGGGGCGTCCTCCTGGACGCGCGGGACCGCCCGACCCGCTGGGTGTCGTTGCGGCATCTGGCCAACGCCACGTCGCTGCGCGACATCGGCGACCCGATCGAGGAGGTGGTGTCGACCCAGTCGACGCTGCAGGACGCCCTCGAGGCGCTCCTCGCGGAGAGCAGTGCGTCGACGATCGTCACCGGCCGGCGGGGCGAGTACCGCGGCCTGATCACGATCGACACACTGGTGACGCACCTGTCCGCGATGCGTGAGGAACACGCGCACGACGACGAGGCCAGCGAGCCGCAGCGGGACGGGGCGAGCGAGGGCGGCACACCGTCATGACGGCCGCCGTCGCCACGAAACCCACCGCACCGGCCGCCCGGCGGTCGGAGCGGGCCCGCTTGCTGGTCCAGCCGATCATCGTCGTGATCCTGGTGGCGGGTGTGCTCGCCTGGGCCTTCAACCGCGAACTCACCGCCACGCAGAAGGGCAGCCTCAACGCCACCAACATCGCGACCCTGACGTGGCAGCACGTGCTGATCACGGTCGCGGTGGTCGCGATCGTCGTCGTCATCGCCGTCCCGCTGGGGATCCTTCTCACGCGGCCCGGGTTCACCAAGCTGGCACCGATCTTCCTCGGAATCGCCAACATCGGACAGGCCGCACCGGCCATCGGACTCCTGGTGCTTCTCTTCCTCGCGACGGGGACCACCGGATTCTGGATCGGGGTGCTCCCCATCGCGTTCTACTCTCTCCTGCCCGTTCTCCGGAACACGATCCTGGGTCTGCAGGAGGTCGATCCCGCCGTCATCGACGCCGGGCGCGGACAGGGCATGACCGCCGGCCTCGTCCTGCGGAAGGTCGAGTTCCCACTCGCCGTCCCGTACATCCTCGCGGGACTGCGCACGTCGCTCGTGCTCGCCGTGGGCACCGCGACACTCAGTTTCCTCGTCAGCGCCGGCGGTCTAGGAATCCTCATCGACACCGGATACAAGTTGCGCGACAACGTGACCCTGGTGGTGGGAGCCGTGCTCGCGGTCGCGCTCGCGCTGCTCGTCGACTGGTGCGGCGCCCTGGCCGAGGAGTTCCTCGGCCCGAAGGGGCTGCGCTGATGAACCACCTCCGGAAGGCGATCGCCGCGACGGCCGTGACACTCTGCGGAGTCCTCGCCGCGTCCTGCGGCCTCGAATCCGGTGGCGCCCTGCCACTGTCGGTGGAACCGGGCAGCATCCAGCCCGTCCCCGAACTCGAGGACGTCAAGATCACCGTCGGTTCCAAAGACTTCACCGAGCAGGTCACCCTCGGGTACATCATCGAGTTCGCGCTCAGTGCCGCCGGCGCGGAGGTGCGCGACCTCACCAACATCCAGGGGTCCAACAGCACCCGGGACGCCCAGCTGGACGGGCAGATCGACGTCACCTACGAGTACACCGGGACCGGGTGGATCAACTACCTCGGCAACGAGATTCCGATCCCCGACCCGACCGCGCAGTTCGAGGCGGTCCGCGACGAGGACCTCGAAAGCAACGGCATGGTGTGGGTCGATCCGGCCCCGATGAACAACACGTACGCACTCGCGATGAGCAGGCAGACCGCCGAGGAAACCGGGATCACCACCCTGTCGGAGTACGCAGATCTGGTCAACCGCGACCCCGCTGCCGCGACGACCTGCGTCGAAACCGAATTCAACGTCCGCCAGGACGGGTTCCCGGGTATGGCCGCCAAATACGGCTTCGACCCCGCCCGCGCGAACCGCCAGATCCTCCAGACCGGCATCATCTATCAGGCCACCGCCGACGGAACGCAGTGCAAGTTCGGCGAGGTGTTCACGACGGACGGCCGCATCATCGCGCTCGACCTGGTGCTGCTGGACGACGATCGCCAGTTCTTCCCGAAGTACAACCCGGCGATCACCATGCGCAAGGATTTCGCCGAGGCACATCCGCAGGTCGCGGAGGTGATGGCCCCGATCTCCGCGGCACTGACCAACG
Source organism: Rhodococcus sp. P3_B8 (assembly GCF_056402775.1). Taxonomy (NCBI): domain Bacteria; kingdom Bacillati; phylum Actinomycetota; class Actinomycetes; order Mycobacteriales; family Nocardiaceae; genus Rhodococcus; species Rhodococcus sp. P3_B8. Next base: position 18,702 of record NZ_JBFUGT010000073.1, on the reverse strand, counting down.
AGGAGATCACCGAACTGAACCGGCGGGTCGACGTCGAGGGCGAGGAACCGGCGGATGTGGCCCGGGACTGGCTGGTGCAGAAGGGATTCGTCACGCTGCCGTGACGGTCAGCTGCCGAGGTCGATCTTCGCGATCAGGCCGCGATGATCCGAACCCGTCAGCACCACCGATTCCACGGACTGCGCCTGCGCTCCGCTCGTGACGATGTGATCGATCGCGATCATCGGCGGCAACGGCTGCCGGTCGGCGGGATAGGTGTTCTGGATTCCGGCACCCACCTGGTCGGCGGCATCGCGGTAGCGTCCGGTCACGAGGTTGCGGTACTTCACGTGGTCGCGGGTGGAGTTGAAGTCGCCGCTGACGATCACGGGTCCCGAGTCGGCGGGGACGGCGTCGAGAACGGCTTTGATGCGGTCCATCTCGCGCGACCACAGCGACGGATCCGACGGCCACGGTGGAACCGGATGGAACGCATACAGTGCCGTGCTCGCACCGTCCGGAAGTCCCACCCGGGCCGACAGCGCGGACAGGACGAATTCCGAGTGGTGGACCTTGTCGGTCAGCGGGTACCGGCTCCAGATCCCGGTTCCCTCGCCGCCGCTGCCGGGCATGAGGAACGAGAACGGCAGGGTCGATTCGATTCCCGCGGCCACCAACCGGTCGACGGCCTCCGGTGTCAGTTCGTTGACGGTGAGCACGTCGACGTCGCGGTCCCGGATCTGCCGGACGAGGGAGTCGGCGTCCGCGTTGCCGAGCCAGATGTTGGCCTGCATCACCGTCAGTTCCGGCCCGGACGCCGTCACCGAACTGTTCGCGACGTACAGCGGGCCCTGCGACAGGGTGGCCACCGCGGCCACCGTCAGCGCCACGCCGAAACCGATCCAGTGCCGGGTGATTCCGAGCAACAGCACCCCGACCGCGGCAACGGCCATCAGGTACGGCGCCGCGGACGCCAGCACGAGCAGGCGCTGGTTCTGGACGTCGAGGAATCTCAGCACGACACCGCACACGCCGACGAGCACCGCGAGCCACCCGAGGGCCGTCAGTGCCCGCACCCCCCAGGTGGCGATCACTCCCCGAAGACTCTCTCCACCACAGCCTTGGCCCGTCGGGTCACCCGCAGGTAGTTGTCGAGGAACTCGCCCGCATCGCCGCCACCCCAGCCGGCGATCTGCGCGACCGCGGACAGCACCCGGCCCGAACCGGGCAGCTGATCGGTGGCCTTGCCGCGGACGAGCACGAGGCAGTTGCGCGCCTTCGTCGCGGTGATCCACGCGTCACGGAGCAATTCGACGTCGGACTCGCTGAGCAACTCGGCCGCGCCGATCGCGTCGAGCGTCTCGAGCGTCGACGTGTTGTGCAGCGACTCGATCTCGTGGGCGTGCCGGAGCTGGATCAGCTGCACGGTCCATTCGATGTCGGCGAGGCCGCCGCGCCCGAGCTTGGTGTGTGTCGCGGGGTCGGCGCCGCGCGGCAACCGCTCGGAGTCGACCCGCGCCTTGATGCGCCGGATCTCGCGGACCGCCTGCTCCGACACCCCGCCCTCCGGGTAGCGGGTCTTGTCGATCATGTGCAGGAAGCGCAGCCCCAGATCGGCGTCGCCCGCGACGTGATGCGCGCGCAGCAGCGCCTGGATCTCCCAGGCCTGCGCCCACTGCGCGTAGTAGGCCTCGTAGGACGCCAGGGTGCGCACCATCGGGCCGCTGCGGCCCTCCGGGCGCAGGCCCGTGTCGACCTCGAGCGGCGGATCGGTGCTGGGCGCGCCGAGCAGGGCCCGCACCTTGTCGCCGATGCTGTTGGCCCACTTGACGGCGACGGTCTCGTCGATCCCCTCGCGCGGCTCGCAGACGAACAGCACGTCCGCGTCGGAGCCGTAGCCGAGCTCGCCGCCGCCGAGCCGGCCCATGCCGATCACCGTGAACGTCGCGGGAGCGGGCGTGCCGAGTTCCTTCTCGCTCGCCTTGGTCACCGCCGCCAGGGCGGCATTGAGCACCGCCGCCCACACGGACGACAGCGCCTTGCACACGCCCTGCACGTCGAGCATGCCGAGGATGTCCGCGGAGGCGATACGCGCCAGCTCGTAGCGGCGCAGAGACCGCGCCGCGGCGATCGCGCGGGCCGGGTCGTCGTGGCGTGCCGACGCCGTCAGGATGCCGCGCGCGACGTCCTCCGGCTTCGACTCGAGCAGTCGCGGTCCGGCCGGCGAATCCGCGAACAGGCGCACGACGTCGGGCGCCTTGATCAGCAGGTCGGGAACGTAGGCGGAGGATCCCAGCACCGTCATCAGCCGCTMGGCGACCGACGCCTCGTCACGCAGCAGCCGGAGGAACCAGGTCTGATCGGTCATCGCGTCCGACAGCCGCCGGTACGCGAGCAGACCCGCATCGGGATCCGGGGTGTCGGCGAGCGATTCGAGCAGGGTCGGCAGCAGCAGCGCCTGGATGCGACCCTTACGGGACGCGCCGCTGGTCAGAGCGGTGAGGTGCCCGAGCGCGTTCTCCGGGGCGGTGTAACCCAGCGCCGCCAGCTGGCGGATGGCCGCGTCCGGGCTCAGCCGCAGCGCCTCCTTGTCGATGCGCGCCACCGATTCGAGCAGCGGCCGGTAGAACAACTTGGCGTGCAGCCGCCGCACGCGGTGCGAGTTGCGCTTGATCTCCGCGTTGAGAACGCCGAGCGCGTCCTTGCTGCCGTCCGGCCGCATGTGCGCCGCCCGGGCCAGCCAGCGCAGCGCCTCCTCGTCGTCGGCGGGTGGGAGGGTGTGTGTACGCCGCAGCTTCTGCAACTGCAGCCGATGCTCGAGCAACCGCAGGAACTCGTAGGACGCAGCGAGATTCGCGGCGTCGTCGCGACCCACGTAGCCGCGGGCGGCGAGAGCGGTCAGCGCGTCGATGGTGCTCTGGACGTGCAGGGCCTCGTCCGCGCGCCCGTGCACGAGTTGCAGGAGCTGGACGGCGAACTCGACGTCGCGCAGACTTCCGCGTCCCAGTTTCAGTTCGCGTTCGCGGAGTTCCGGCGGAACCATCTCCTCGACTCGGCGGCGCATCGCCTGCACCTCGGGAACGAAGTCCTCACGCTCCGACGCGGTCCACACCATCGGGCTGAGGGCGTCGACGTACTGCTGTCCGAGCGCGGCGTCGCCGATCATCGGGCGGGCCTTGAGCAGCGCCTGGAACTCCCAGGTCTTGGCCCAGCGCTTGTAGTATGCGACGTGGGATTCGAGGGTGCGGACGAGTTCCCCGCGTTTGCCCTCCGGCCGCAGCGCGGCGTCCACGTCGAAGAAGGCGGAGGAGCCGATGCGCATCATCTCGCCCGCGATCCGGCTGGCGGTGGCGTCGGCGGGTTCGGCGACGAAGACCACGTCCACGTCGCTGACGTAATTGAGTTCGCGGGCACCGCACTTGCCCATGGCGATGACGGCCAGCCGCACGGGACAGGGGGCGTCCGGGCACACGGCTGCGACGGCCACCGCGAGGGCGGCGTTCAGCGCGGCGTCCGCCAGATCGGACAGCTGATGCCCGACCGTCTGGTACGGAAGTACCGGTTCGTTCTCGACAGTCGCCGCGAGGTCGACGGCGGCGAGCAGCATCAGCTCGTCGCGGTATGTCTTGCGCAGCGCCGCGATGGCATCGGGTCCGGTGACCTTCGCCCGGTAGAGGTTGGCATCCCGGTGAGTGCCTTCCTCGGGTTCGGCCCCGACCGAGGCCATCATCGTGGCGGTCGCCTCGCTCTTCGACGGGAGCCGGACGTCGCCGGCGAGGATCTTCCACGACGCGGGATCCGCGACCAGATGGTCGCCGAACGCGCTGGACGCACCGAACAGACCGAACAGCCGGCCACGCAGGCCCTTATCGGTACGGAGCGCCGCATCGAGTTCGGCCCAGTCCTCGCCGAGCCCGTCCTTCAGGCGCACCAGGGTGCGGAGGGCGAGGTCGGCGTTCGCGGCCCGCGACAACGACCAGAGCAGTTCGATGCTGTCTTCACCGACCCACCCCAGATCGCGGAGTTCGGAAGGAGCGGTCGGCTCGACGAGACCCAGACGACCCGGACCGGGAACGGCAGAACGCGCTGCCGGAGGCTTCACCATGCTCTTGCTCACAACCCCAGATACGTCTTGAGTTCGAACGGCGTCACGTGGCTCCGGTACTCCTCCCACTCGCGACGCTTGTTGCGCAGGAAGAAGTCGAACACGTGCTCGCCGAGTGCTTCGGCCACCAACTCCGACTTCTCCATCTCGCGCAGCGCGCCGTCGAGGTTGCCGGGCAGTTCCCGGTAGCCCATGGCGCGGCGCTCGGCCGACGTCAACGCCCACACGTCGTCCTCGGCCTCCGGCGGAAGTTCGTAGCCCTTCTCGATTCCGCGTAGACCCGCGGCGAGGAGCACCGCGAACGTCAGGTACGGGTTGCAGGCCGAATCTGGGCTGCGGATCTCGACGCGACGCGACGACGCCTTGTTCGGCGTGTACATCGGGACGCGGACCAGCGCCGACCGGTTGGAGGGACCCCAGGACGCGGCGGTCGGGGCCTCGCCACCGTGGATCAGCCGCTTGTAGGAGTTCACCCACTGGTTGGTGACGGCGCTGATCTCGTTGGCGTGCTCGAGGATGCCGGCGATGAACGCCTTACCGGTCTCCGACAACTGCATCGGATCGTCCGGGTTGTGGAAGGCGTTGGTGTCGCCCTCGAACAGGCTCATGTGGGTGTGCATCGCCGAGCCGGCCTGATCGCTGAACGGCTTCGGCATGAACGTGGCGCGCACGCCCTCGGCGATCGCGACCTCCTTGACGACGTAGCGGAACGTCATCACGTTGTCGGCCATCGAGAGGGCGTCCGCGTACCGCAGGTCGATCTCCTGCTGGCCGGGGGCCGCTTCGTGGTGGCTGAACTCGACGGAGATGCCCATCGATTCGAGTGCGTCGATGGCGTGCCGGCGGAAGTTGGGAGCGGAGTCGTGGACTGCCTGGTCGAAGTAGCCGCCGGAGTCGGCGGGCTTCGGCGGCGTGCCGTCGATCGGCCCGTTCTCGAGGAGGAAGAACTCGATCTCGGGGTGCACGTAGCAGCTGAAGCCCAGATCGCTCGCCTTGTTCAGTTGACGGCGCAGCACGTGCCGCGAATCCGCCCAGGAGGGCGAACCGTCGGGCATGGCGATGTCGCAGAACATGCGGGCGGAGTGCTGATGCCCCTTGCTCGAACTCCACGGCAGCACCTGGAACGTGGACGCGTCCGGCTTTGCGACCGTGTCCGCCTCGGACACCCGGGAGAAGCCTTCGATCGCGGATCCGTCGAAGCCGATGCCCTCCTCGAAGGCACCTTCCAGTTCCGCGGGGGCGATCGCCACCGATTTCAGGTATCCGAGAACGTCCGTGAACCACAATCGGACGAACCGAATGTCGCGCTCTTCGAGGGTGCGAAGCACGAATTCCTTTTGGCGATCCATGTCCGCGAGAGTAAGCAAAGTTCGTTAAATCTGTGTTACTTCGTTGATTCGACTCTGCCGGAATCCGCATCGTGCCAGCGTGCGGGCACCTCGGTCGATCCCGTCACAGGCGTGGGTCAGCACGTCAGGTCCGCAGCCGGCGCCGCGAGGTCGACCAGATAGTCCGAAACGGCGTCGTCGACGCACGCCTCGCCGTCGAGAACGACGGTGTGCTGAGTGCCCCGGTACGTGACGAGCGAGCCGTTCATCTGCTTCGCCAGATCCACGCCCGCCTGGTACGGCGTCGCCGGATCCTCGGTCGTCGACACGACGACGACCGGCGGGATCCCGGGCGCCGACACCGTGTGCGGCGCGCCCGTGTTCGGCGCGGGCCAGAACGCGCAGACGTCCAGCGGCGCACTGCCGGTGCCCCGGCCGTCGTCGAGGAAGGGCGCCGCCTGGCGGTACCGCACATCCGCCTCCCCGACGACCACGCGGTCGGTGACCGGCGGATCGTCCATGCAGCGGATCGAGTTGAAGGCGTCGTTGAGATTCGAGTACGTGCCGTCGTCGGCGCGCCCCTCGTACAGATCGGCCAGCATCAGCAGCGAATCACCGGTCCCCGTCTGCAAGCTCTCCAGACCGCCGCGGAGCGGGCCCCACAGATTCGGCGAGTACAGGGCCTGCTGGACGCCGGTGATCGCATCGGTGTAGCTGAGTCCGCGCGGGTCGGTGGTCGCGGCCGGCTTGTCGATCAGCGGGTCGACGAGCGCCCGGAACCTCGCGTTCGCCTGCGCCGGGTCGGTGCCCAGCGGGCAGTCCGGCTGCTGCATGCAGTCCGCGGCGAACGCGTCGAACGCGGACTGGAATCCGGCCGCCTGCAGGATCACTTCCTCCGTCGGGTCCTGCTCGGGATCGAGGGCACCGTCGAGGACCATCGCGCGCACGTTGCCCGGGAACGTCTCCGCGTACGTCGAGCCGAGCCGGGTGCCGTACGAGTAGCCGAGGTAGTTGAGCTTCTCGTCACCGAGCACCGCCCGGATGACGTCCATGTCCCGCACCACGTCGTACGTGCCGACGTGCGCGAGGACGTCGACACCGGTCCGCTCCGCGCACTTGTCCGCGTACTCGCGGTTCTCGGCCTCCGTCTGTGCGATTCCGGCGGGACTCATGTCGACGTCGTCGTCCTTGCGTCTCGCGTCCACCTCCGGCGGGGTCAGGCAGGTCACCTGCGGGGTGGACGCGCCGACGCCGCGCGGATCGAAACCGATGACGTCGAACCGCTCCGCGATCTCGGTGCCGTCGGCCACGGACGCCAGCCCGATCCCCGACGCCCCCGGGCCACCGGGGTTCACGAGCAGCGATCCGACCTTGTCGCCGGTCGCCTTCGACCGGGACACGGCGATCTGAGCGGTGGCGCCCCCGGGGTTCGCGTAGTCGTTCGGCACGGTCACCTTCGCGCAGTCGAGAGTGTCGCCGAGTGGAGACCCGTCCGTGCTGTACCCCTCGCACGAACCCCACTGCACCTGCTGCGTGTAGAACTCCTCGAGCCCCGCCGGGATCGGTCCGGCCGGAGCCGCCGCGGCCGCCGACGGTTCGGCGACGGCCTCACCGGCGTCCCGACCGCCTCCCGCACAGCCTGCGACGACAAGGACGACGGCGATGCACCCCGCGAACGCGGCCGGTACCCGAGCACTCTTCGACATAGGACGATCGTGCCAGGGGTTCCACGCCGGCAGTCCTTCCCGCAGGTCAGAGGACAGTCAGGGGGTGTGACCTATCGCACCCGCGCGAGCCCTTCGCTCCCCCGCGGGCCGGTGGCAGACTGTAGGCGTCATCACCCGCACCCGGGGACCCGTCAAGGGCCTCGAGGCCAGAAAGGGACAACGATGTCCGATAGCAAGTCGTCCGCGAGCACGTCAGAAGATCGGCTCTACGGATCAGCACCATCGCACGACGTTCCCAAGCGCAAGACCCGAACCCACCACCTGCAGGCCATGAAGGCCGAGGGTGAACGCTGGGCGATGCTCACCGCCTACGACTACTCCAGCGCCCGCATCTTCGAGGAAGCCGGGATTCCCGTTCTCCTCGTCGGCGATTCGGCCGCCAACGTCGTCTACGGATACGAGACCACCGTCCCGGTCACGATCGACGAACTCCTCCCCCTCGTTCGCGGCGTCGTCCGCGGTGCGCCGCACRCTCTCGTGGTGGCGGATCTCCCGTTCGGCAGCTACGAAAGCTCCCCGGAGCAGGCCCTCGCGTCCGCGACCCGGTTCATGAAGGAGGGGCTGGCGCACGCGGTCAAGCTCGAGGGCGGCGAGCGCGTCGCGCCGCAGATCGCCGCCATCACCGCGGCAGGCATCCCCGTCATGGCCCACGTCGGGTTCACCCCGCAGAGCGTGAACTCGCTCGGCGGTTTCCGCGTGCAGGGCCGCGGTGACGCCGCCGAGCAGTTGGTCGCCGACGCGATCGCCGTGCAGGAGGCCGGCGCGTTCTCCGTCGTCATGGAGATGGTGCCCGCCGAGATCGCAGGCCAGGTCACCCGCAAGCTCACCATCCCCACCGTGGGCATCGGAGCGGGCGTCGAGTGTGACGCCCAGGTCCTCGTGTGGCAGGACATGGCCGGCTACACCAGCGGCAAGACGGCGAAGTTCGTCAAGCGCTTCGGTAACGTCGGTGACGAGTTGCGTGACGCGGCCGCCGCATACGCGACCGAGGTACGCGCCGGAACGTTCCCGGCGGAAGAGCACAGCTTCTAGGTCGTCCTCGACTCACCGGGCCGGCACACACTCGAGGGGATGTTCATGGGACAGCGACACGTGCACGGCACCGGACGGCGTCACCGCCTGGCCGTGATGGCGGCCGGGACGGTGGCGGCCGCGGCGGTCGTCACGGGGTGCGCCGGCCCCGGCCCCGCACCCGCCCCCGGAAGCACCGCACCCCCGGCACCGGCCACCACGGTGGTTCCCGGCACCGCCCTCGTGCCAGGTGGCGTCACCGAGGCGCAGGCCGCCCAGCTGTGCACCGACCTCGAAGGTCAGTTGCAGAGCTGGCGCACCTACACCCCGACCATCGGCAAGACCGGGTTGAACGGTCTCGTCGGCACCTGGATCGCGCAGAACAACCTCGACGCGCTCGATTTCCTGCAGGACCGGGGCCGGATCGACGTGATCACGACGGCGGCCTGCCCCGGCATCCGGCAGGAGGCGGTAACCGCGCTGGAGATCCCCGATCTGGCGTCCGGCCTGATCGGGTTCTGAGGCCGACGTGACCCAGCTGCGCACCTTGTACCCGCCGCTCGAGCCGTACCAGTTCGGGCATCTGGACGTCGGCGACGGACAGCAGATGTACTGGGAGCAGAGCGGCAACCCCGACGGGAAGCCGGTGGTGTTCCTCCACGGCGGGCCCGGGGGCGGCACCGATCCTGCGCAACGACAGTTCTTCGACCCGCAGGTGTACCGGATCGTACTGCTCGACCAGCGCGGATGCGGTCGTTCCACACCCCACGTCGCCGATGGGGCGGATCTGTCGGTCAACACCACCGACCGTCTCCTCGGCGATGTGGAGTTGCTGCGCACCCATCTCGGCATCGACCGGTGGCAGGTCTTCGGCGGGTCGTGGGGCTCCACACTGGCTCTCGCCTACGCCCAGAAGCATCCCGACCGGGTCACCGAGCTGGTGCTGCGGGGGATCTTCCTGCTGCGCCGCAGCGAGATCGACTGGTACTACAACGGCGGCGCCGGACACCTGTTCCCCGAACTGTGGGAGGAGTTCCTGGCGCCGGTGCCGGAATCGGAGCGGGGTGGCGACCTCGTCGAGGCCTACCACCGGCTCCTGCACTCCGACGATCCCGACGTCGCGACGCGGGCCGCGGTCGCGTGGTCCACGTGGGAGGGTGCGACGAGTTCACTGCTCCCCAAACCGGAACGGGTGGTGGAGACGTCCCAGCCGAGGTTCGCGCTGGCCTTCGCCCGCATCGAGAACCACTACTTCCACAACCGCGGGTTCCTGGACGAGGGTCAGCTTCTCCGGGACGCCGCCGCACTGGACGGCATTCCGGGCGTGATCGTGCAGGGCCGCTACGACGTGGTGTGCCCCGCGACCAGTGCGTTGGCGCTGCACCGGGCCTGGCCGGATTCGCGGCTCGAGATCGTCGACGACGCGGGACACTCCGCGATGGAACCGGGCATCGTGCATCACCTCGTCGAGGCAACGGACCGGTTCCGCGACTGACCCGCTATGCGGGGTAACCGAACTCGACGGTCCGCTTCGCGACGTCGGCGGACACGAGCCTGATCTTCACCTGTTCGCCCTCGGCCGGGTCGCCCACGCATTTCGCCATCACGGACACGGACGGGACGAACACGTCCGCGGTGCGCTTGCCGTTCCGTGACCGCAGCACGGTCGCGTCGAACGTCTCCCCCACCCGGTCGGCGAGCACGGTCGCTTCGGTGAGGTCGATGCAGGCACGGTCGATCTTGCTCGCGAGGGAATCCGAGCCGACCATGATCTCGGGCATCGAGCCCAGCGCTTCCCGCGCCCAGGACGGCACCGGCATTCCGGCGGTGACGGCGAGGCACACCTCCGTGGAATACCGGTCCGAGAGCCGGCGCAGCGGCGCGGTCACGTGGGCGTACGGGGCACCGATGGCAGCGTGCGTGGTCAATTCGGGCAGGGCGCCGTCGAACGCCGCGTAATCCGCCCCCCGCAGCAGTGACGGCGCCTCGGTCATCAGCACCAGCGTCGACGCCGAATTCGGGTCGAGCCGCGCCAGGAGTTCCCCGACACCGACGCTCTCCGGCCAGTCGATCCCCAACGCCGACGCCGTGCGTCGCAGCGCCTCGACCGCGTCCGGCCCGGCGGGCGGCAGCGTGCGGAGCAACCCGACCTTCGCGTCGAGCATCATGGCCGCGGCGCACATTCCGGTGAGGAGCGAAACCTCGGCGTTCCAGTCGTCCGCCTCGGTGCGAGGCGCGAGGTCGACGCGCCAGCCGTCCCCGTCCGGCACCACTTCCTGCTCGGGGAGACGGAGTTCGATCGCGCCGCGCGCCACCGCCGCCGCGGTGCGGAGCCGGCCGAACTCCGGCAGCGACGCGATCGACGGATGCAGTCGCCCCGCCTCCGCATCGGCCTGCACACCGGCGTAGTCCAGCCGCGCCACGGAACGGACCGTGGCACGGGACACCGTGCAGGACACCGGTTCGGCCGATTCGTCCAGTTCGATCCGCCACACCACCGCCGGGCGATCCTCGTCCGGGAGGAGACTCGCGGATCCTTCGGAGAGTTCCTGCGGGTGCAACGGAACCTTGCCGTCGGGAAGGTAGAACGTCTGCCCGCGTTTGCGGGTCTCCACGTCGAGCACCCCACCGGGCTCCACGACGGCGCCGACGTCCGCGATCGCGTAGTGCAGGACGAATCCGTCGGGTGTCCGCTCCAGATGCAGCGCCTGATCGAGATCCAGGGAATCGGGCGGATCGATGGTGACGAACGCGAGATCGGTGCGGTCCTCCCGCTCGGACGCGTACCGGTCGGACGCCGCCCGCGCCTGCGCGACCGCCGCTGGCGGATACCCCTCCGGCAGGTGGAATTCGGTGCGCACGGTGCCGAAATCGATTCCGCGCGCAAGGAAACGACTCATCGGCACCTCACGCACACCCTTTCCGCAACGCTAGTTGTTCCACTCCTCGTCTGCCCTGTCCGCCGCCTTGTTCCGCTCGGCGGCGATCTGCAGCGCCTTCTCGGCGGACGCGCGATCGGGGTACGGCCCCATCCGGGACATCGACGATGCCGCCTTCCCCTGCGTGACCGTGCCGTCGTCGACGTTGTAGTACCAGAGATGATCTTCGTCAGTCATTCCCTCAGTGTGGCACCGGTGGGACGTGTGGGGTTGTGGATCACGCTCAGACTGTTACCCTCGGAGACCTGTCCGGTGATACGGTCCCCGGCGCCGGTCAGTGCGGTGCCGATGGCTCGCCTTCCCGGCGCAGTGCCCGAACAGAGAATGGAGCGAGCATGTCAACGATCATTTTTGATCAGCTACTTCCCTACCTCGGTGCCGAAGGCGCCACCTATTGGGCCCAACTGCTGATGGTCGATCCCGTCTGACGGCTATCGATCAGTCGATACCTCGAAGCCCCCGCCCGGACACGTCCGGCGGGGGCTTCGCCGTGAAGGGGCAGGCACGCCCGCGACACATTCGTGACGTTTCTCCGAACGCTTCGCCCTGCCCAGGGGACTGCACGTCTCTAGGCTGACCTGATGGCAGTGAATCCAGCGATCGAGGGTCGTGTCTACCCACCGACCGAGCCCTACCTCGTCGGCCGCGAGAAGATCAGGGAATTCGCCCGCGCCGTCTTCGCCACCAACCCGACGTCGTTCGACGTCGACAGTGCCCGCGCCGCCGGTCACACCGATCTCGTTGCCCCGCCCACGTTTCCCGTCATCGTGCAGGAACGTGCACTGGCGCAACTCGTCGCGGATCCGACGTCGGGAATCGAGCCGGTCAACCTGGTGCACAGCACCGAACACGCCACGTCCGTCCGCCCTGTCATCGCGGGCGACGAACTCTCCGCGGTACTCACCGTCACGAACGTGACGTCGCGCGGTCCGCACACGCTGCTCGTCGCCGACATCGAGATCCTCGACGCCACAGGCGATCACGTGAGCACCATGACGTCGACCCTGTTCGTCAGGGGGGAGGAATGACGTCCCCGGGGCGAATCATGCTCGGCGACACCGTCGCCAAATCCCGATACCACGTGACCCGCGAATCCCTGGTCCGCTATGCCGGGGCGTCCGGTGACTTCAACTCCATTCACTACCGGGACGACGTCGCGGACGCCGTGGGACTGCCGGGTGTGCTGGCGCACGGCATGCTGACGCTGGGACTGGCGACGCAGTGCGTCGTCGACTGGCTCGGCGACCCGGCACGCATCACCGGATACCGCGCCCGCTTCACCAAGCCGGTGATCGTCGCCCCGGACGAGGGTGCGGTCGTCGAGGTCGTCGCGAAGGCCGCTCAGGTCGACGAGGCCGCGGGCACCGCGCGGATCGACCTGACGGTGACGTTCGACGGACACGCGGTGCTCGGCAAGTCGCAGGTGTGGATTTCACTGCGCTGAGCGCGCCCGACATACTGACCCCATGATCGGTGTCGTGGTGACCGCGTTCGCAGTGCTCGGGCTCCTGACCGTCATTCCCGGCCCGGACATGGCGGTGGTGACGCGCGCCGGACTGTCCGGTGGACGGGGCGCCGCGCTGCGGGCGACATTCGGTGTGGTCGCCGGATTGATGGTGTGGGGCGCGCTGACCGTCGTCGGGCTCGGAGCGGTGCTCGCCGCCTCCGCGGAGGCGTACACCGTCGTGAAGATCGTCGGCGGGATGTACCTGGTGTATCTGGGACTCTCCACCCTCTGGCGCAGCCGGTCGCGACAACGCACCGCCGCGGCCGAACCGGCACCCGTTCCGTCGCCGGGATCGAATTGGCGGGCCGGGTTCCTGACGAACCTCCTGAACCCCAAGATCGCGGTGTTCTACACCGGCCTGCTCCCGCAACTCGTTCCGCCCGGGTGGCCGACCGCCCCGACCCTGGCGTTGCTCGTGCTGGTTCACGGGCTCCTCGGGATCGCCTGGCTCGGCGCGTACAGCCTCCTGCTGACCCGGGCGCGCACCACGCTGGAGAAGCCGTCGGTGCGACGGGTCCTGGATCGGATCACCGGAACGGTCCTGTTCGGTTTCGGCGCCGTCGTCGTCGCCGAAGCGCGGTAGGGCCGAGGTCAGTTCCGGGAGTCGCCGGCATTCGCCGAACTGCCGCCGAGCAGAATCGTGCCGATCAGATTCGGGTCGTCGGTCATCGGGACGTGCCCGATGCCGGGCAGGACCAGTATCCGCGCCTGCGGGAAGAATCGGCGCACGCGTCGTGCCTGATACACCGGCAGAATCAGGTCGCGCCGCCCCCATGCCACGGTGACGGGAACCGTCGCGTCGACGACCGGCGGGAGATCGARCTTGGCTGTCATCCCCTTGTCGACCAGTGCGTTCGTGGTGAGCGAGTGCGTGTCGATCACGGCGTCCTCGTACGGTACCCGGCTGGGCCGGGCAAAGAAGGCGGCGAGCGAGGGATAACGGACGGCCTTGTATCGCAGAGCCTTCGGAGCGTTCGGACCCATCGCCCGGGCGAGTCCGCGCAGGGCACGGAACGTGTAGATGGTGCGTGCCTGGTCGGCGTGGTTGACGAAGAAGCCGGCCGGTGAGAGGGCCGTGGCCGAGGCGACCTCTCCCCGGGCCGCGAGAGCGAGGGACAGCCAGCCTCCGAGCGAGTTCCCCGCGACGTGCGGGCGTTCCCCGGCCGGCGTCACCGAGCGGACGAACCCGCTCAGTTCCTCGAGGAGTTGATCCATCATGTCCGGGCCGTCTTCGAGTGCGGCCGATTCTCCGTGCCCCGGAAGGTCGACGGTGACCACCCGGCGGTAGGGCGTCAACTGGTCCAGGAGGGCGTTCCAGGCCTGCCGGCGATGCACCACCCCGTGCACGAGTACCAGGGTGGGGCCGGAGCCGGCGATGTCGTGGGGCAAGTCCATGGACAGATGTTACCGCTATCACGAGTAACATCTATTGCCCCCGATAGTGGGGCCCCATCGCCCACGGTCGTGGGCGACGGGCCCCGACATCGACCCCGATTCGGGTCGGTCGGGCCGATGCGGGAAAGATGCTAACCGGTCTGTTTGTTACTCGCCAGTCGGATTCCCGACCTCGCCGACCGGCGCACGAGTGAAGCGGACGAGTTGGCGTGTAAGCCGGATCCTGTCCCCGAGCGCCGAAGCGCCGGGTGGCGACCATCCATCTGGGCACACCGTCGCCGGGTACCTCGAGCGGTTCACCCGCAGGCTCGGGCGAGCAGCCCTCGAACACCTGCGCAGCCGCACCGGGATCCCGGAGGAAACGGTGCGGCCTTCAACCTTGCTCCGGGCGGGGTTTACCTAGCCACCCCGGTCACCCGGGGTGCTGGTGCGCTCTTACCGCACCGTTTCACCCTGACCGACGCCGCACCCCGGAGGATGTGGCGTCGGCGGTCTGTTTTCTGTGGCACTGTCCCGCGAGTCACCTCGGGTTGCCGTTAACAACCGCCCTGCTCTGTGGAGTCCGGACTTTCCTCGACTCAGGGCCTGTGCACTGAAGTGCTGGTTCCCTGTGCCGCGGTCGCCCGGCCAACTCGTCCGCCCGATCAGCCTACAGTCCGTGCGAACGTGTCATGCCGCCGCACTATGGTCTGTTCATGACCCGATACGCCGCCCTCCTGCGCGGTATCAATGTGGGCGGCATCAACATCAAGATGGCCGACCTCCGCAGCACCTTCGTCGATCTGGGATTCGAGAACGTGAAGACCGTTCTCGCGTCGGGCAACGTGCTCTTCGATTCCGACCGTGACGACGTCCCCGCACTGAAGAGTGAGATCGAAGCCGGGCTGCGTGCCGAATTCCACTACGAAGCCTGGGTTTTCGTCCTCGACCTCGACACGGTCCGGAAGATCGTCGACGACTACCCGTTCGACCCCGAGCGAGAAGGATGGCACCCGTACGTGCTGGTGACGCCCGAACGCGAGGTCCTGGACACACTTCTGAGCATCCAGGACGAGCTGGATCCGGAGGTCGAACGGGTGCAGGCCGGCGACGGCGTCCTGTACTGGGAAGTCGAACGGGGCATGACGCTCAAGAGCAGGTTCGGCAAGAGCACGGGCGCTCCCAAGCTCAAGGCGTTCACCACGACCCGGAATCTGCGCACCCTCCACAAGCTCCTGAAGTGACCCCTCGGTGACAGTTCTGGCGGTGGCGCTGGTCGCCGGAGTCCTCGTCTTCGCCGTCGTACGCCCACGCAGGCTGCCCGAGATCGTCGCGGCCGCACCGGCTGCGGTCGTCGTCCTGGCCACCGGCCTGGTGACGCCGTCGGAGGCCTGGGACGAAGTGTCGGAGATGGCCCCGACCGTCGGGTTCCTGGCGGCGATCCTCGTGCTTGCGCACCTCGCGGACGCCATGGGGGTGTTCACCTGGATCGCGGGCCGGTTGCGGCGCGGGGCGCGGGGGGATCCGAAGAGGTTGCTGACACTCGTGTTCGGAGCGGCGGCGTTGACCACCGCGGTGCTGAGTCTCGATGCCACGGTGGTCCTGCTGACACCGGCGGTGATCGCCACGGCCCGCTCCCTGCGAATGGATCCGCGCCCCCACTCGTACGCCACGGCTCACCTGTCGAACACCGCGTCGACCCTGCTGCCCGTGTCCAACCTGACGAACCTCATCGCGTTCTCGGCGACCGGGTTGACCTTCCTGCATTTCACGGCCGTGATGGCCCTGCCGTGGGCGGTGGCGATCGTCGTCGAACTGATCCTGTTCCGCGTGTTCTTCCGGCGTCACCTCGTCCGGCCCGAAGCCGAGCCGGAGCCGAAACGTGATCCGCAGGCGCCGGTCGCCGCACTGTCGATCATCGCGGCCACACTCCTGGGGTTCGCGGTGTCCGGCTTCGTCGGGGTCGCACCGGCGTGGGTGGCCGCGGCGGGGGCGATCGTGCTGGGCGTCGTCGCCCTGCGCGACGGCCGGACCAGCGTGAGACGGATCGTGTATTCGATCGACGTGTGGTTCTGCGCGTTCGTCCTGATCCTCGGCGTCGTCGTGGCCGGGGTGGCGAACGGTCCGATCGGCGAATGGATCGCCGGGCGGCTGCCGACCGACACGTCGTTCACGGCGCTGCTCACGATGGCCGTCGTCGCCGCGGTCGCGGCGAACCTGGTGAACAATCTGCCCGCCACGCTGCTCCTGCTGGCAGCGCTCGGACCGCACGCTCCGACGGGACTCGTGCTGGCGATGCTGCTCGGTGTGAACCTCGGCCCCAACCTCACCTACGTGGGGTCGCTCGCGATCATGCTGTGGCGGCGCGTGGCCGCGCGAGCCGGATCTCCCGCGGATCTCCGGACGTTCACGGTTCTCGCGCTGGTGACCACGCCGTTGACCCTGCTCGCCGCGGTCGTTGCCCTCTGGGCCTGTGAGTACTTGTTAACCGCGGGCGGTTAACAAGTACTCACAGGTGGGAGGTGTCGTTGACCAGGCGGACGGACGAGCCGCCGTCGGGATAGAACTCGGCGATGCTCAGCGACGCCAGATCCAGATGCAACCGGTACAGCAGCGAGGGTCCCGCGTCGAGCGCCAACTGCAACAGGGTCTTGATGGGGGTCACATGGGTGACCACGAGGATCGTGGAGCCGGCGTAGGAGGCGGTGAGGTCGTCGCGGACCTTCAGGATGCGCTCCCGCACCTCGTCGAAGCTCTCCCCCGCGGGCGGGCACACCGACGTGTCCGACAACCACTTGCGGTGCAGTTCGGGGTCGCGCTCGGCAGCTTCCCGGAACGTGAGGCCCTCCCACTCGCCGAAGTCGGTTTCGGTGAGGCCCTCGTGCACGGTGACCGGGAGTCCGAGCACCTTCGCCGCCGCCGTCGCGGTCTGCTGCGCGCGCCCCAGCGGGGACGACACCACGGCCGCGATTCCGTTGTTGCCCGCGAAGCGGGCGGCCGCGCCGTTCGCCTGGGCCTGACCGACCTCGGTGAGGGCCGGGTTCCCGCGACCCGAGTACCGCCGGTCGACGGACAGCGCGGTCTGCCCGTGCCGGAGCAGCAGCATCCGGGTCGGGGCGCCCGTCGTGTCCATCCAGCCCGGTGCCGCGGGGGTGGTCTTCTCCGACGGGACGGCAGCCGGTTCCGGTTCGACGTCGGCATTGCCGGCGGCGGCGTCCATGGCTTCGTTGGCGAGGCGGTCGGCGTGCGCGTTCTCCGCCCGCGGAATCCAGGTGTACGTCACAGAATCGAATTTCCGGGCGAGTGTGGACGCCTGGCGCTGCAGCGGAATCATGTCCGGGTGCTTGACCTTCCAGCGCCCGGACATCTGCTCGACCACCAGTTTGGAGTCCATCCGCACGTCCACCTCGGATGCGCCGAGTTCGGCGGCGGCGTCGAGACCGGCGATCAGGCCCCGGTACTCGGCGACGTTGTTGGTGGCGATCCCGAGGCTTTCCTTGCGTTCCGCGAGAAYGGTGCCGTTGGCGGCGTCGAACACCACGGCGCCGTAGCCGGCCGGCCCGGGATTGCCGCGCGAACCACCGTCTGCCTCGACGACGACCCGACCGGCACTCACAGACCCGACTCCTTGGTGCGCACCAGGATCGCGCCGCATTCGGAGCAGCGCACGACGACGTCGGGCGCCGAGGCGGTGATGCGGGAGATCTCGCCGCGGTCGAGTTCGATGCGGCACGCTCCGCAGCGCCGGGCCTGCAGCAGTGCCGCTCCGACACCGTTCTGGCTGCGCTGCTTCTCGTAGACGGCGATCAGGTCGGCGGGAAACTGGTCGGCCAGCGCCGTGCGGTCGCGGATGCAGCGCTGCTCGGCGGCGTCCAGATCCGCGACGGCGTCGTCCCGGCGGCGGCCGGCGTCGATGAGGTCTTCCTCGATCTGCGACAGCTGCGCACCGGCGTGGTCGTGGTCGGACTGCGACGCCTCGCGCCGTTCCATCACCTCGAGCAATTCGTCCTCGAGCAGTCCCTGACGGCGGACGAGGCTGCCGAGTTCGTGTTCGAGTTCGGTGAGCTGCTTCGATCCGACCGTTCCGCTCTGGAGCAGCGTGCGGTCGCGGTCCTCGCGCTGACGGACGGCGTCGACCTCACCTTCGAGCTTGCGGATGTCGCGGTCGAGATCGTCGAGGACGATTTCGACGGCCACTGCCGCGTCCTTACGGGTGACGCGCTCCGCCTCGAGCCGCTCGACTTCCTGGCGCTCCGGAAGCGCGGTGCGTCGGTGGGCGATCCTCGACAGCTCCGCATCGACGCCGGCGAGGTCGAGAAGCTTGGACTGCACCTGTGGTTCGACGTTCACGCGTGGTAACTCCTGCTGTCTTCTGTGAAGGGTTCTGGTGTGCAGATTGCTGGGTGTCAACCGTACCCCGGCGGATCACGGGTTTCGGCCGGACGGCGCTACGACGGCGACGCGCTGACCGACCACGGATCGGTCCGTACGGCCGACACCCGAACCTGCCATTCCGGTGTGCGGCCGAACGCGGTGTCGAGGACGCCCTTGGCCTGGTCACACCACGGCTGCTCGCTCGCCCAGTGCGCGACGTCGATCAGGGCCGGACCTCCGGCGCGCAGGTGCTCGTCCGCAGGGTGGTGTCGCAGATCGGCGGTGACGTAGGCGTCCACGCCGAGTCGGGAGACGGCGTCCAGGTACGAGTCGCCGGAGCCGCCGCACACCGCGACGG
>NZ_JBFUGT010000072.1:0-28244 GCF_056402775.1 Rhodococcus sp. P3_B8 | reverse complement strand
GGTGAGGTCGGCCCGCTGGTCCAGCAGTTGCCCGGGCTCGAGCGTGTAGAGGTCCGCCGACCAGACGACCAGGTCGGCGCGGGCACCCGGACGAATCACTCCGAGCTCGTCCTCGGCGTGCCACGCCCACGCGCCGCCCCGGGTGTACGCCCGCAACGCCGAATCCAGGTCCATCCGTTCGCGCGGAGTCCAGTCGGTCCGGCCGTCCAGGCCCGAGCGGGTCAGGGCCGAGTACAGGCCGACGAGCGGATCCATCTCCCCGACCTGCCAGTCGCTCGAGAACGCCAGCGCCGCCCCCGACTCGGCGAGCGAGCGGAACCGCCACGCCCGGTCCCACCGGTCCTCGCCGACGTTCTCCATCCACGTTCCCGCGACGAGGTCCGGCGAGCAGTGCCGCGGCTGCATCGCCGCGACCACGCCGAGCTCCCGGAAGCGGGGAAGGTCCTCGGGGTGGAGGCATTCGACATGGACGATGCCGTGCCGCCGGTCGACCGTGCCGTTCACGCGGCCGGCGTGCTCGATCGAGTCGAGCGCCAGGCGGATACCCCAGTCGCCGGTGGCGTGGGTGTGTGTCTGGAAGCCGAGGCGGTCGAGTTCGGTGAGCATCGCGGTGAACTCCTGCGGCGGCAGGCTGGGCGCGCCGCGGTGCCCCGGCCGGTTCGCGTAGTCGGACAGCATGGCCGCGGTGTGCGGTTCGATCACGTCGTCGGCGTACAGCTTGACCGGCCYGAGCCGGAGCATGTCGTCGACGGGTGCGCCGTCGACGGCCTCCCGCAGGTCCCGGCGGAACGCGGCGTCGGCGCCGACCGGTTGGAACAGGGCGGTGATCACCCGCGAGTTCATCCGTCCCTCGGCGCGGGCCCGGTACATCAGATCGAGTTCGGCCAGCGGGACCTGCGGTTCGACGACGGTGGTGATGCCGCTCGCGGTCGCCATCTCCAGACTGGACGTGATGCGCCGATAGCGGCGGTCGGGGGAGTACATCGGGATGTCGCGTTGCAGACCGGCCAGACCGGCCCGCGTCATCGCGCTGGTGTAGAAGTCCGTGACCCAGCCGGTGGGGACGCCGTCATCATCGAATTCCGGCCGCCCCCATGGAATGTGGGTGCCGCGGTCGATTCCGAGGACCCGCAGCGCGGCGTCGTTCAGCCACACCGAGTGCTGGTCGTAGGTGGTGATGAAGACCGGACGGTCCGTGAGGCCGCGCAGGTCGGCGGCGTTCGGGCGGCGCCCGGTCACCACGGAGTAGACGGCGTTCTCGGCGCAGATCCAGTCGAGGTCGGGGCGGGCGGCCGCGTGCGCGCCGATCCGTCGCCGGACCTCGGTGAGGTCGGGTGCGCCTTCGAGGCTCACGGCGTCGGGATCGAATCCGAGGAGCAGGTGGTTGTGGCTGTCGATGATGCCGGGGGTGAGCAACCGGCCGTGCAGGTCGATGGTGCGCCGGGCGGCGGGGGCGTCCTCGGTGGTTCCGACGTACCGGATGTGGCCGTCCGCGATGCCGACGGCCTCGGCCCGGCCGGTGGTGTCGAACGTGCGCACGACGCCGTTGGTCAGAAGCAGGTCGAGCATCAGCAGTTCTCCTCGGGGGCGGCGTTCAGCAACAGCAGGTGGGTGTTCTTGCGCGGTCGCAGGTACAGGGCGAAGTAGACGAAGCCGGCGGTGACGAGTCCGAGGGAGATGCCGAGGCTGAGCCACTGCTCCGGGTCGAGCAGCGTGACGACGAAGACGAGGCCGAGCGCGGCGATGCAGATTCCCGGGGCCAGCGGCCACAACGGCATGCGGTAGCCGGTTCGGGTGGTGCCGCCGCGGCGGTGGTTGATCGCGGCCAGCGCGATGAACAGGTACGTGAACGTCAGGGTCGACCCGGTGGCGGTGAGCAGGACGTCCAACGGGACGAAGCACGCGGCGAACGCGATGGCGCCCATCACGACGGTGGCGAGGACGGGGACGCGGCCCTTGGTGCTGACGGTCTGCAGCGGCGCGGCGACGGTCTCCGGGAGTGCGCGATCCCGAGCGGCGGCGTAGAGAAGCCTGCCTGCCTGCAGCGTGATCGCGATGATCGCGTTGATCACGGCGAGGGCGATCGAGAGCAGGACCACCATGGCGACGGCGTGACCGGCGCGTTCGGTGAGGAATGCCTCGACGGGAAGGCTGGAACCGAAGAGTTCGGTCTGCGAGCGGGCGCCCACCAGGATCGCGATGAGCGGGACGAGTTCGGTGGCGACGGTGATGACGGCGCTCCAGATCACTGCCTTCGCGATCGAGCGGGCGGCGTTCTTGGTCTCCTCGGCGAAGTAGACGGCGCCGCCGTACCCGTTGTACGCGAAGATCCCCTGGGTGACGGCCAGCATCAGTCCGGAGATCGCCAGTGGTGCGAGGTTGCCGGTGCTCGGATCGAGAACCTCCGGGCCGAGGAGGCTGGTCAGTGGCCGTTCCATGTGGACGAAACCGAGGACGGTGAGCAGAGCCAGCGCCGCCATCTCGACGCCCAGGAAGACCCCGGTGAGCCACGCGTTGGTGCGGATGTCGAAACATGCGGTCACGGTGGTGATCACGACCACGACGAGTGCGGTCTGCTGCGGCGACAGGCCGTGGATCGCGACGCCCAGGTAGTCGGCGACCCCGAGGGCGAAGACGGCGATGATCAGCGGCAGGGAGATGAGGCTGATGAAGAACGTGGCGACGCCGAAGGCCGGTCCGAGTGCCCGCGACACGAGTGAGTAGTCGCCGCCGGCAACGGGATACGCGGAGGCGAGTTCGGCGTAGCAGAAGGCGATGAGAATGCTCACGATGCCGGCGATGAGGAATGCCCAGAACACGCCGGTGCCGAACAGGGCGAGCGCCGAGCCGCCGAGGATGAAGACGCTCGACGCCGGCGAGATCGACGACAGGGTGATCAGGATGTTTCCGCCGACGCCGATGCTCCGGGAGAGCGAGGCCTCGTAGGTGCCGGGTGCGGCGGGGGGAGTGGCGGTGGGTGGCCGGGCGGTCTGGTCCATGAGCTGTCCGTTCGGGGAGGGAGAGGGGCGAAATAGTTTTTTGACGGTTCCGTCAAACAACTGGGCCGAGTGTCACAGATCACGTCGGCTAGTGTCAACGGCATGGCGCGACCGAACACTCAGAAACAGCGGCGTTCCGAGCTCATCGAGGCGACACTCCAGGCGGGATCCGCGCACGGGCTCAGGTCGCTGTCCCTGACCGATGTCGCGAAACGCGCGGGCCTGACGCGCGGCGCGCTGCTCTACTATTTCGACGATCTGGATTCGCTTCTCGTCGAGGCCCACCGGGCGGGCACCGAGCGCTATTGCGACCTGCGCGACGAGGCGGTGGCCGCGCAGTCGTCGTACGCCGCCAAGCTGCGGACGGCCATCGACGCCGGGCTGCCGAGCGGTCCCGACGACACCCTGATGCGGCTGCTGTACGAATTCGATTTCATGACAGGCACTTCGGCGCTGCACGACGAACTGGTCCAGAAGATGTATCTGCGGCAGCTCGCGACGTACCGCGCCATCCTCGGCGACGGGCACGCGGCGGGGGAGTTCGCCGTGCGCGGCGACATCGACCAGGCGGCAATGAATCTGGTGGCCCTCGAAGACGCGTACGGGCTGCACATCGTCGGCGGAAACAGTCTCATCACCGTCGAGACCGCGCGCACGGCGATGCTGGGGTTCTGTGAACAGATCGGCTGCGGCGTCACGGAAGACGCCGCAGCCGAACGGGACTGACCGGGTCGGCTACCCCGGGTGGCGGCCTGCCACCTCCGCCTCGTGGCGTACCGAGCCGGCCACCACGGTCAGCTGCACCCGCGCGGTGAGCAGGGAATCGGCGCCGGCGGTGAACGGATCCCCGTCGAGGACCACGAAGTCGGCGGCCTTGCCCGCCACCAGTTGACCGGTGAGATCGTCCCAGCGGCACGAGTAGGCGGCGTCGCGGGTGGCGTGCGCGAGCGCGTCCGCCATCGGCAGTGCGTACTCGGGCAGGTTCGGTGCGAGCGCCGGATCGATCGCGGACTTGCGCGTCGTCGCGATGTACATGTTGGGCAGCGGGGGATGCGGCGCCGTGGGGGCGTCGGACCCCAGCGCGAGGACGGCGCCCGCGGCGGTCATCTCGGGCCACGGGAACGCCCGCTCGACCCGATGGTCGCCCAGCATCGCCCGCCAATTGTCCTGGATCGCCGGATCGGCATGGACCGGCTGCATCGACGCGACGACGCCGAGGCGCGCAAGCCGCTGCACGTTGTCCTTCGTGATCGTCTCCAGGTGCTCCATCCGGTGCCGGCGCGGGCGAATCCCGTTGGCGGCGATCGCCTGTTCGAGCGCGGCGAGCGCGATCTCCGACGCCTCGTCGCCGATCGCGTGCAGGGCCACCTGGAGGCCGGCGGCATCCGCCGCGACGACCACCGGTGCCAGCGAGGCGAGATCCCAGATCGGTTCGGCGTTCGTGCCGTCCGAGTACGGTTCCTTCATCGCCGCGGTGCAGCTGTCGATGACGCCGTCGATGATGATCTTGATCCCGGCCATCCGCAGCCACGGACCCTGCAGTCGTCTCTGGTGCTCCACCGCCTCGTGCACCTGGCGGACGTTCTCCTCGTCCGAATCGGTTCGTTCGATCAGCCAGTGCCCGGCCACCCGGAGCGGCAGCGTGTCCCCGCCGGTGGCCAGCGCACGTTCGAGCGCCTCGACCTCGTCCGCGCCGAGCGCCATGTCGACCGCCCCGGTGACGCCGTCCGCGAGATACTGCTCGAACGCTGCCGCGAGGGCGACGTCCCGCTCGGTGTCGCTGACCAGCTTCGCGAGGGCGGGCCACACGATCTGGGTCACCGCCGTCTCGTAGAGCATGCCGGTGGCCTCGCCGGTGACGGGATCGCGCTCGATCCGGCCGCCGATCGGGTCGGGAGTGTCCGCGTCGATGCCGAGTTCGCGGAGCGCGGCCGTGTTCACCCACGCCGAGTGCACATCGTTGGAATCGAGGTACACGGGACGGTCGGCCTCGGCGGCGTCGATCATCTGCCGCGTCGGCGGGTGCCCGTCGAGTGCCGAAAACAGCCAGCTGCGTCCCAGGAGCCGGGGTGCGTCCGGGTTCTCGGCGGCGAACCGTCGGATGCGGTCCTGGATGTCGTTCAGATCGGCGGCGCTCTGCAGGTCCACCTTCTGGAGGGCCTGGCCCATCATCAGCAGGTGGGTGTGGGCGTCGATGAAGCCGGGCAGGACGAAGGCCCCGCCGAGTTCGACGACGCGGGCGTCGCCGGACAGCGTGTCGGCGGTCGCGGTGTCGCCGACGTAGGTGAGGCGATCGCCCTGGACGATCATCGACTCGGCCCAGGCGGGTTCGGCGGCGGTGAAGATCCGGCCGCCGCGGTAATGGGTCGTCGTGTCGGTGTTCATGGTGTTCTCTCTTTCCGTCAGACGACGACCGAAGTGGTGTACCGGGCAGTGGGATCCTGTCCGGGTGACGCGGACGCGCGCTCGGTGCGCGTCGACAGGCGAGCGATCGACACGATCGGCACGAGCAGGACGAGGCTGATGCCCGCCAGGACGAAGCCGAACGCGACGTAGCCGACTGCGCCGGTCACGAGGGTGCCGAAGAGCGGGGCGAATGCGGACCCCACCAGATACGTCCCGAGGAGCGGGGCGGACCAGCGGCCGGACGAGTCCAGCGCGGCCGCGATGGCGACGACGTAGATGAAGGCCGCGGCGTACACCGTGTTCCAGGCGATGATGAGCACCAGATACGTCGTCGAATCGGTGGCCAGGCACGAGCCCAGTTTGAGGGCGGCGCCGAGCACGAGGAGCACGGCGGTGGGGACGGTGCGTCCGAGGCGTGACCCGAGCGCCGTCAGGACGAGGGCGGCGCCGATGCCGCCCGCGGTGGAGAGGCTCAGGGCCAGGCCCATCTGCTGTTCCGTCAGGGCGGCGTGTTCGGCGCCCATGATGCCGGACACCGCCCACAGCGAGTCCTCGCCGATCGCCCAGATCGCGAAGAGCACGAGCAGGGTGGAGCCGGCGACGGCCAGTTTCTTCTCGGTGACGCCCTCGGGCAACGGGGTCGCCGTGTGCGCGGTGCTCGCCGAGTCGTCCTCGACGGCGGGGGCGGACGGCAGCCAGCTGATCGTGAACACCGTCGCCAGCGCCAGTACCGCGACGATCCCGAACGCATTGGTCATGTGCAGGCCGAGGATCGGGATCAGTGCCAGTATCCCGGTGACCGCGGTGCGGTTGACGAGCCCGTTGATCCCGGACACCCGGTTCGGATTGTTCAGCGCGGCGAGGGCCGCCCCGCCGACCGCGACCGCGCCGCCGGCACCGATCCCGCCGACGATGATCGCGACGCACGCGATCGGGGCCGAGTGGACGGTGGCGGCGACGGCGAATCCCGCAGCCATCACGACGAGGCTGACGCGGCCGAGCAGGTGGCGCGAGCGCCCCGCCGCCCATCGGGTGGTCGCGAGGCAGACGAGTGCGGTGGCCAGCAGGGAGCCGGTGAGGACGGCGCCGGCGACGGTCTGGGTGATGCCGAGATCGTCCACCATCGCGATGATCATGAGCGGGATCAGATTGGCCGTGATGTAGCCGACGACGAAGACGCTGAACGTGGCGATACCGCGGCCGAGTGTCAGTGGGACGCGGACCGCGGCGGTCACGTGGGGTTCCTGGGGTGGGTCAACGACAACTCCGTGTCTCGGGTGGCGGCCCGCGTGAGACGTGGGTCACTTAGCGAATGAGATTCGTTAAGTATGCGGAGGGCGCGCCCTGTACGCAAGGGGTCAAACGAACTCAATTCGTTAAGGTTGGGTTTCGGCGTCGCCCGAGGGTCGACGTCTGACACAATGGAGTAGTCGTCCGTGCTCCGCTGGCCAACTTGTACAGCGCTATCCCGATCCCGACCGATCGGGGTGGCACGGACCCGACCGCAATGCGCAGGAGCCGACATGACCGTTCCCGTTCGCTGGATGTTGTCCCAGCCGGACCTGGCTCTCGAGCTGAAGGGTGGCGCCGCCGGTCTCGGGAACGAGATCACGTTCGCCCACACCACCGAACTGCAAGACCCCTTCCGGTGGCTCTCCGGCGGCGAACTGCTCCTCACCACCGGCATCCGGCTTCCGCTGACCGCCGCCGACCGGGCCCGATACCTGCGCGGCCTCGGTGAAGCCGGAGTGGCGGCAGTGGGGTTCGGCACCGGTCTCTCGCATCCGGAGGTCCCCGAGGACCTCGTGGCCGTCGCCGACGAGATCGGGCTGCCGCTGCTCGAGGTGCCGTTGCCGACACCCTTCGCGGCCGTGGTCAAGCGGGTCATGAACCGACTCGCGGAGCAGGAGTACGAGGCGGTGCTGCGCGCGTCCCGGGCCCAACCGCGGATGACCCGCGCCGTCATCCAGGGCGGCACCGGCGCCACCGTGCGCGAGCTTGCCGTCGCCACGTCGGCCACCGTCCTGCTCCTCGACCTGTCCGGCCGGGTGCTGGAGTCCCATCCGGCGCAGCCCGCGGAAGATGTGATCGGGGAACTGCGGGAAGTGCTGGAAGCGGGTACCGGCGGGGCGTCGAGCAGCGTGTCGCTGGCACGGTCGGGCGCGTCGATCACCGTGCAGCAGATCAGCGTCGGCAGCACACCGCACGGACACCTCGCCGTGATCAGCCCCACCGCGCTCAGCCACGTCGACCAGATCCTGCTCGGTCACGCGAACTCGTTGCTCGCCTTGGATTTCGAGAAGCCGGTGCGGCTCCGGACCGCACAGAACCGGCTCAACTCGCACGCCCTCGGCCTGCTGCTCACCGAGGACCGCGACCTCGCGCCCGCCTGGTCGCAGATCCGGCATGCCGCGGACGCGGACGGGATGGTCCGCGGACTCACGGTCGTGGCCGAGACACCGGCGCTCGCGGAACGGGTGGAGTCGGCGGTCGCGGTCGCCATGAACAAGGCCGGACGGCAACTCTTCTCGCGCCGTCACGATACGCGGGTCACGGTTCTGCTGCGGGGCACCGACGACGTGGACTTCGCGCGGGCGATGCTGCGCGGGCTGTCCGGGCCGGCGCGGAAGGCGATCCGTGCGGGGCTGAGCGGGAAGCGGGAGGTCGCCGGTCTGGTGGCGGCCATCGAGCAGTCCCAGCTCGCCGCGTCGGCCGCCGAGGCGGGGGCCGAGCCGTTGGAGTTCGCGGCGCTGACCGGTAGCGCGCTGCTCGCCTTCAGCTCGACGCGGGAGGTGCTGAACTCGCTGGCGGACACGATGATCGCGCCGATCGACGACTACGACCGCACCAACGGCACGGAACTGCTGGGATCGCTGCGGGCGTTCCTCGAGGCGAACGGGCACTGGGAGTCGGCGGCCGCGGCGATGGGCGTGCACCGGCACACCCTGCGCAGCCGCATGGCGCGCATCGAGTCGTTGATCGACTGCCGGCTGGACGTGGCGCGGGTGCGCGCCGAACTGCTGCTCGCGATCATCGCCCGGCAGTCGTGACTGCCGGRCGATGATCGGACGGGACTACTTTCCGAGGCGGGCGACGATGTCCGCGGCGGTGCGCTGACCCATCCGCACGGCGCCGTCCACGTGCTGGTAGCCCTCGGCGGCGATGTCCGAGCAGGAGAAGTGGAACGGTCCGACCGGCGTCCGCGTGTCCTTCCCGTACCGGTGCAGGCCACCGAGGTCGAAGCTCGCGGCGTACGCGCCCCGGGTCCATTCCTCGGAGCCCCAGTCGGACTCGTAGTAGACGACCGGCTCGGCGGCCTTCGGTCCGAGGTAGCGGGCGAGCGAACCGAGGATGGTGGCGCGACGCTCCTCCTCGCTCAGTTCGAACATCGCGTCGGCCTTCTCGTCCGACACGAACGCGACGAGGGTTCCCCGGGTGTCCCCGTGGTTGGTGTTGTCGTACACCTCCTGGACGACCTCGGACGCGCCGAATCCGGTGCCTGCAAGGCCGTCCTCACGCCAGAACGGGGTCTCGTACACGGCGTGCACCTTGATGACGAGTCCCAGCGACTGGTGCTGGTGCATCTGGTGCTGGCGGCGCGGCAGCGGCGGGTCGTAGGAGATGCGGGAGTACAGGTTCGGCGGGACGGCGAGCACGACGCGGGCCGCCTCCACACGAATGTCCCCGTCCGCCAGCACGACTGCGCCGTCCTCGCTCCACTGGACGGTGCGCACCGGCGCGTTCAGGAAGACGTCGTCGCCGAGGGCGGCGGCCATCCGGATCGACACCTGCTGCATGCCGCCGATGACGCGCTTGTCGAGGATGAAGTCCTCGTCCACCAGGTGCGAGAACGATCCGGCGGACGCGGCCATCAGCACCGCCTGCAGCGCCGAGAACGAGTGAGCGGGCTTGGTCAGCATGCCGCCTGCGATGAACAGGCCGATGTTGTCGCGGGCCTCGGCGTCGTCGGACTGCTCGATCAGCCAGTGCTTGAACGAGATCGTGTCCAGTTCGCGGGCCAGCGGGTGCGCCCAGGGCTCCTCGGCGCCGACCTGCGCGGCGAGGTCGTCGAGGATCTGGATCAGCCGGTCCATCTCCTTGCGGGTCGTCTCGTCGACGGGGAAGGATTCGCCGGTGTAGCGGGTGCGTTCGCCGGCGGCCGAGATGTAGACGGATTCACCCTCGCGGTACCGGTCGAACGTCTCGAGTCCGAGTTCGTCGAGCAGGGAGATGAGCGTCGTCTGGTCGGGGGAGACCCACTGGCCGCCGATCTCCAGCATCGCGCCGTCGATGGTGTCGGTCCAGGTCCGACCTCCGACGCGGTCGCGCGCCTCCAGGACCGCGACCGACAGCCCCGCCTTGCGCAGCGCGGTGGCTGCGGCCAGGCCGGACGGGCCGGCGCCGACGATGGCGACATCACGTTGGAGAGTAGGCACTTTCGAGCTCCTTTGGTTGAAGTGCTGACGGATTCGTGAAATGTGGTTCGGTTAGCAGCGGGTGAGCGCGAGCGACAGTTCGGCGTCGATGACGCAGATGCTCGAGTTGTCCACGCGGTCGTGGCTCCGCAGCTCGCCCAGCATCTGGGCCAGGCGGTCCGCGGCGGTGGTGTGTTCGGTCAGCCAGTCGGCGACGGCGTCGGCGGCGGACGTCGCGGACGAGGCGTCGCGCAACACCAGTCCGATCAGGCCGTGCCAGTGCTCCTGCAGGTTGTCGACGAGGACGGCACCCGCCATCGCCTCCCAGTAGGCGGTCCCGGTCTCGCCGACGGAGAACCGTTCCGACAGCCAGTCGAGGCCCACCACGCGGCCGAATTCGCGGTACGTCTCGGCGACCTGGGTGATCGGCAGGTCGAGCGACTGCGCCGTGGTCTCCAGCGCGAAGCCCTGCGCCAGGATCCGCAGCGTGCCCAGGTCCTGGGCGGGCGCACCGGTGAGGCGCGGCAGTGCCGCGGCGAGTTCCTGGACCGGCTTCGCGAAGCGCTCGATCAACTGCTGCGCATCCGTGCCGGCGGTGCGATGCCGCAGCAGCCACGACGTGGTGCGCTCGATCAGGTCCTGGATGCCGAAGTGCAGGTTCAGCCGGGTCCGGTGGGACGCGCCGGGCAGGGTGAGGACCTCGTTCCACAGGCGGTCGATGTCGAACACCTGCCGCACCACCGCGTACGCGACGGTGATCTCGGGGGTGCCGACGCCGAGCCGCTCCTCGAGGCGGTGGATCAGGCCGGGTCCGACACGGTCGATCATGTCGCCGGCCACGATGACGGCCACGATCTCCCTGGCGAGCCGGTGACCGCTGATCTGCTGGGGGACGCGTTCGCGGATGGATGCCGGAAAGTAGTCGGCGAGAACACCGTCGAACACGGCGTCGTCGAGCACGGGGGAGGCGAGCAGTTCGGTGACGACGAGGTTCTTCGACTGTGCGAGCAGAACCGCGATCTCCGGCCGGACCAATCCCTGGCCCGCGCGGTGCCGGGCGGACAGTTCCGCCGCCGACGGCAGCACCTCCGCGGCCCGGCTGATCCCCGCGTCGCGCTCGAGGTTCTCGATCAGCCGCTCGTGGCGTCCGAGCAGGAATGGTGCGTGGACCTCGGCGAGGCTGATGGCGAGGGTCTGGGAGGCGGCGTCGGCGAGCACCGATTCACCGATCTCGTCCTGGACGCGGGCGAGCAGCGTGTTCCGTTCCTCGGCGGGCAGTTCGCCCGCCGCCACGGCCGCGTCCAGCGCGACTTTCAGGTTCACTTCCCGATCCGACGTGGCGACGCCGGTGGCGTTGTCGATGAAGTCGGCGTTGATCCGGCCGCCGTTCAGCGCGTACTCGATGCGGGCGCGCTGCGTGAGGCCGAGGTTGCCGCCCTCGCCGATGACCGCGGCGCGCACGTCGCTCGCCTCCACCCGGACGGCGTCGTTGGCCGGGTCCGCGGCGTCGGCGTGTCCCTCGGTGGAAGCCTTGACGTACGTGCCGATTCCGCCGTTCCACAGCAGATCCACGTCCGCGGTCAGCAGCGCCTTCACCACCTCGTGCGGGGGCAGTTCGGTGGCGGTGACGCCGAGGCGTTCCCGCACCTGCGGCGACAGCGGGATCTTCTTCACCGTCCGCGGCCACACGCCGCCACCCGCCGAGACGAGGCTCCGGTCGTAATCGTCCCAGCTGCTGCCGGGCACGGACGCGAGGCGCTCGCGCTCGCGGTAGGACGCCTCGGAATCCGGTTCGGGATCGAGGAAGATGTGCCGGTGGTCGAACGCGCCGACCAGTCGGATGGCGCGGCTGAGCAGCATGCCGTTGCCGAACACGTCGCCGGACATGTCGCCGATGCCGACCACCGTGAACGCGTCGGTGTCGACGTTCTTGCCCATCTCCGCGAAATGCCTGCGGACGGATACCCATCCGCCGCGCGCCGTGATGCCCATCGCCTTGTGGTCGTAGCCGGCGGAGCCGCCGGACGCGAACGCGTCGCCGAGCCAGAAGCCGCGACGCGTCGCGATGCTGTTGGCCAGGTCGGAGAATCGGGCCGTGCCCTTGTCGGCGGCCACCACCAAATACGGGTCGGCGTCGTCGTAGATCACCGTGTCGCGGGGGTGGACGACCTCGCCGTCGACGATGTCGTCGGTGACGTCGAGCAGTCCGTCGATGAAACTTGTGTACGCCGCCCGGACCGCGTCGGGCGTCGTCTCGGTGCGCACCACGAACGCGCCCTTCGCGCCCATCGGAACGATCAGCGAGTTCTTCACGTGCTGTGTCTTCATCAGACCCAGAACCTCGGTGCGGAAGTCGTCCTTGCGGTCCGACCACCGCAGGCCGCCGCGCGAGACCGGACCGCTGCGGACATGGCTGCCCTCGACGATGGGCGAGTGCACGAAGATCTCGCGGTACGGGGTCACGGCCGCGGACAGTGATAGCAGCGACGGGTCGATCTTGAACGCGGCGGGGGCGGCGCTGATGGTGCGGTCGTGCTGGAACCAGTTGGTGCGCAGCACCGCCGACGTGAACGACAGCAGGCCGCGGAGCAGACGGTCCTCGTCCAGCGTCGCGGTGCGGTCGATCGCGTCGAGCAGCACGCGCTCCGCGTCCGCGACGGCGCTGTCGCGGTCGGGGCCGGTGACGGCGGGATCGAAACGGGCGGTGAACAGGTCGCGGAATCCGCGCACGAAATCGCTGTGCCGCAACAGGATCGCCACGATATTGGGTTCCGACAGTCCCAGCCCCACCTGACGGAGGTAGCGGCAAGCCGCCCGGACCAGGACGGCGTCCATCCACGTCAGGTTCGCCGCGGCGACGAGGCGGGTGAATCCGTCGACCTCCAGATGTCCGGCGGCCGCAGCCTCGAACGCATCGGACAGCAGGCCCGGAGTTTCGGCGTCCCAGGCGAAGTCGCCGGTGCTGAAGTCGA
This sequence comes from Rhodococcus sp. P3_B8, assembly GCF_056402775.1. Classification (NCBI taxonomy): domain Bacteria; kingdom Bacillati; phylum Actinomycetota; class Actinomycetes; order Mycobacteriales; family Nocardiaceae; genus Rhodococcus; species Rhodococcus sp. P3_B8. The sequence goes on along the minus strand of NZ_JBFUGT010000072.1, from coordinate 15,452 downwards.
ATCGGTGAACCAGCGGGCTGCCGGGCTCGCCCGCGGGCAGCTGTTCGTGGGACGCGACCCGCAACCCGAGGTCCGCGAACAGTGCGACCAACTCGGCGAGCAACGGGGTGCCCTGCGGCCAGACCATGACGGCGGCCGGCTCGGGCAGTGCATCCGCGGTGTCGACGAATCGCAGCCGCGGAGTGGTTCCTCCGGACGCCAGGACCGCGCTCGACACGGCGGCCTCGTCCTGGCGTGGACGGGGTGTGTCGGTCGTGCTCGGAATGACACCGGTATAGCTCATCGTGTGGCTCCTGACCCCTGATCTGGCAAACGCGTGACTTGGGAACCAGTGTGTCGAGAAGAGACGCACGCCACATCCGACGAAGTGGAGCGTCGTACGGCGACGGACGCGACGTTTCGGAGCTGTGAGTACTTGTTAACCGCGGGCGGTTAACAAGTACTCACGGCTCGCCAGGTGGAGACTGCTGCGGTGCCGAGCAGTCCGCCGGTGATCACGAAGATCGACGATGTGCCCGCGACCCCCGCCGCGGCGCCTGCGGCCAGCGGAATCAGTACCTGCCCGAGCCGGTTGCCGGTCAGGCGCAGCGACAACGCGGCGGCCCTGTTGGCGGCGGTGACGAGCCCGGCCACCCAGGTCATCGTCAGTGGTTGACCGATGCCCCAGAAGAATCCGGCCACGACGAGGAGCAGCGCCATCCAGACCGGGTCGGGCACGAACGGCAGCAGGGCGGTGGGCAGCGCCGAGCACAGCGTGGCGGAGATCAGCAGCTTCTGTCGTGGCACACGGGTGAGCAGCCACGGCAGGAACGCGCGCGACACTATCGACGCCGCGGTCCGCGCGGTCAGCAACAACGACACCAGCAGAACGCTGAAACCGAACTCGTGCCCGAGGACGGGGAGGTACGCGACGACGACGTCGACCGACGCCAGCACGATCAGACTGCTGAACACGGCCGGCCGCATCCCGGTCGTCGAGATCATGCTGAACACGGACTGCCGGTCGCCGGGCGACGGCGGATCCGCTGCTTGCGGGCGTTCGCGTACCGGCCAGGCGAACGGGACCGCGGCCAGCGACACCACACCCATCACCGTCAGCGCCAGAGTGGTTTCGACGACGCCGCCGTCCGAGCTTCCCGCCGCGATCAGCCCGACGAGCGGGACACCGACGGCCTGGCCGATCGAGACTCCGAGCGTCAATCCGGCGAAACCCCGGTCCAGCTCACCGGGCGGGGAGAGCAGCGTGATGAACCCCTGCGCGGCGACGGTCACGAGGATCTGTCCGAACCCCAGGATCACGTTGCCGAGGCCGAGGACGATCAGGTCGCCGCTCATGGCGATCACCAGGACACCCAGCGATGTCAGCACCACGCCGGTCCGCAGGACCGCGGCGGCGTGCCGACGGTCGACGGCGCGTCCGATCCGGACCGCGACGAGCAGCGGTGCCAGCGAGAACAGGGCGGTGACGATGCCGATCGTGACGGCGTCGCCGCCGAGCGCGAGGACGCGGTAGGAGACGAGAACGCGGACAGCGTGATAGACGGCCTGGAGGAGAGCAGTGGCAACGCAGACGTTGAGGAACCAGTGCTTCACCAGGTCATCCGTTGATCACCTGGCGATCGCCGAGCGGCGCCTGCAACGGGACTTCGAGGGTGCCGAACACGGCGACGAGAATGCACATCTTGTCGGCGGCCTCCGGGAGGGTGCCGGTGCGCAGCGAGATCGTGACGGTGGTGTCGGTCTCGGTGACGGTTGCGTCGGCGCCGTAGCACTCCGGGGTTCCGGTGACGAAGTGGATCGCCACCGTGTTGCCGTGGGCGCGGGACCACGACTCGAACGGCGTCGGATTCGCCCGGACGATGTCAGGGCGCGACTCGAAGACGGTGCCGAACTCGTCGCCGGGCACTTCGGAGGGAATCGGCATCCCCGACGACGGATTGGTCGGGCTGGGATCCACTGCGGACGCGATCTCCGGGGGAATAGTCGGTTCGTCGGTGCTCGAACCGGACCCGCATCCGGCGAGGGCGAGGCAGGCCAGCACTGCGAGGGCGATTACGCGCATATGCCACGGTAACCTCATCCCGCGAGCAGGCCGGAGACCAGCGCAATCCCCGGAATCGCGGCCAAAGTGGTGACGAAAGCCGTGTCTCGCGCCAGCACCGTTCCGACCCCGTACCGGCTGGCGTAGACGAAGACGTTCTGGGCCGTGGGCAGCGTCGCCACCACCACGATGGCGAAAAGTTCGTGGTCTTCGAGCCCGAGCAGATAGCGCGCCATCAGGTAGGCCAGCACCGGTTGCACCACGATCTTGAGCACCGACGCCAGCGCGACGTCGCGTCGCGGGCTCGTCCCCTTCTCCAGCACCCGCACCCCGTACAGCGAAATGCCGAACGCGAGCAGTGCACCCGGCACCGACGCGCCACCCATGAGCCGGAACGGCTGCATCAGGGCTTCCGGAGGTGTCCAGCCGAGGAGCGCGATCAGCAGTCCCGCGGCACCCGCCAGGACGATCGGGTTCTTGAACGGTGCGGTGATCGTGTCGAGTCGCGACGCGCCCCGTCGGAGCGTGGTGACGTCGAGGATGGTGAGGGCGATGGGGGAGTACGCGATGATCTGGAACAGCAGCAGCGGCGCCACGAACGACGCGTCCCCCAGCACGAACACGGCGATGGGTATGCCGAGATTCGCGGAGTTCACGTAGGACGCCGACAGTGCGCCGATCGTCAGTTCCGGAAGGGACCTGCGTAGCCACACTCTCGCGACGACCATGTACAGTGCGCCGACCGTCAATGCCGTGACAGCCGCGACGGCCAGAGTGGGCGAGAAGATCACCGAGAGGTCGGACGATGCGAGCGAATCGAACAGCAGCGCCGGTGTGGCGACGAAGAACACCAGCCTGCCCAGGACGGTTTCGCCCTCCGCACCCAGCGTCCCGCGACGGCCGAGCAGGTAGCCGATCGCAATGATCACGAATATGACGGTGAATCCCGCAACCACTCCCGACACGCTGCGGGGCACCTCCTCGACAGGTAAGCCTCCTGTCGGCAAACCTTCCGAAGTCTAGTGCTCGGCGTTCGGGTGGGTGACAATAGCCTCCGGTCGGGGAGATCGTCTGTGCGCGCGTTCCGCCGCGCGCGAGGAGCCGCAATGCTGCGTCGAACGACCGTCCTCTGTGCGCTGTTCTGCGCGTGGACCCTCGCCTGGGGTGCCGCTCCCGTGGCGTCGGCGCTGGCTCCGCCGTCGAGTGGGGATCCGAACCTGATCGCGCTCGCCGGGCAGGTGCTCGGGCGCAGCTACCGCGAGAACGCGAGCGTCGCGTACATCGACGCGTCCGGTACCCGGTTCGCGAATTTCGGGGCCAACGAGGCCACCGACTTCGAGATCGGTTCCGTCACCAAGACGTTCACCGCGGAACTGTTCGTCGACGCCGTCGCCCGGGGTGAGGTGCGCGAGAGCACGAAGGTCGGAGATGTGCTGCCGTTGCAGGGCGCACCGGTCGGCGACGTGACGCTGCTCGAGCTGGCGTCCCACACGTCCGGGCTGGCGCAGTTCCCGATGAGCACGGACACCGTGGTGGCCGTCGGGCACTGGGTGGTCGCGTCTAACCCGTTCACCTACGACCGGGACACCCTGCTGCAGCAACTGCAGTCGGCGCCGCTCACGACCCGCGGCACGTACTCGTACTCGACCGTCGGCTTCGCGCTGCTCGGCCAGGCGCTGGCCGCGGCCGCGCACACCGACTACCCGTCGCTGCTCCGCGAGCGCATGCTCGTCCCCCTCGGGCTGTCGCAGTCGTGGATGCCGCTCACCGCCGCCGACCTGCCTCCGAACGTCACCCGCGGATTCGACGTCTTGCACAGGTCGCAGGACCCGTGGCCGCTGGACGCCTACGCCCCGGCCGGCGGATTGCGGTCCACCGCGAACGACATGTCGAGGTACGTCCGGGCGCTCCTCGACGGGACGGTCCCCGGCGCCGCGGCCATGGACCCGCGGTGGATCGGCGACAACTACCGCGCGCTGACGTGGTCGATCGTCCCGTTCGAAGGTCGCGAGTACACGCTGCACGGTGGCGCGACCGGTGGTTTCCAGTGCACCCTCGTGCTCGACCGCGAGAAAGACCGCGGGCTCGTCATCCTTACCGACACCATCGGCGGCCTCGAGCAGCAGGGTCTGGAGATCCTCGCCCACACCCCGATGTGAGTGTTTTCGCGTCCCGGGGCACACATTGTCACTCACGTGCCTGGGTACCCCCGCTGGGTATGTCCGGTTACAGTGGTCGTGTGGAGACGGGAACCGGGCGGACGCGCACAGTCGTGGCGCGTGCCGCGCTGCTGATCGCCGTCGCTGCCGGGGTGCTCCTCATGCACAGTCTGATCGCGCCGACCGCGATCGCCGCGGCGCACGAGCAGTCCTCGGTCACCGAATCTCACGCCGAAGACCCCCACGGTTGCGGCGGGGACGGTTGCGAGCAACCCCATCTCACCGGACATCAGTGTGCCGGCGTGATCGTGGTGATCGCCGCACTGACGTCGGTGATGTTGCTGTGGTGGCACTCCGTGGATCCCGCCGCGCGACGGTCGCGGGTGAGCGCCGACCGTGTGCAGTCGGGGCGCGGACCACCACCGTGGACGGTGCTTTCGTTGGCGGAACTCTCGATTCTGCGGGTGTGACAGGGAGCCCGGGGCGTGTGCCCCGGCGGATCCGACTGTCATTTCCCGAATCGACCTCGAGGAGTTCCTCATGCGTACCAGCACCATCACTGCCCTGATCGCCGCCGCGGCAGGCGCGGCTCTCGTCCTGGCCGGCTGCGGCACCGACTCGCCAGGCACGTCGTCGACGCCCGGCGCCTCGACGTCCGCCGTCGAATCGCAGGCACAGTTCAACGACGCCGACGTCCTGTTCCTGGAAGGGATGTACCCGCATCACGCGCAGGCGGTGGAGATGGCCGACATGGTCGCCGGCCACACCGACAATGCCGACGTGGTCGCGCTCGCCGCCGCGATCAAGGCGGCGCAGCAACCGGAGATGGACCGGATGACCACCTGGCTCCAGCAGTGGGGACAACCGGTTTCGACGGCCGACATGTCCGGCATGCACGACATGGACCACGGCGACGGAATGATGTCGGCCGATCAGATGGACGCCCTGACGGCACTGTCCGGCACCGAGTTCGACCGGCGATGGCTGACCATGATGATCGAGCACCACGAGGGCGCGATCGACATGGCGGACACCGAACTGGTCGACGGTGAGAACCCGGAGGTCAGGCAGATGGCCTCCGACATCGTGACCGCCCAGCAGAAGGAGATCGCCGACATGCGGGCCGCGCTCGGCTGACCGGAATGACGAAAGGCCGCGTAATCTGAGGATTACGCGGCCTTTTCGGTGCTTACGTGAGTTACCGGCTCGTGAAGGGCAGCAGAGCCATCTCGCGAGCGTTCTTGACGGCGACGGCAACCTGACGCTGCTGCTGCGGGGTCAGGCCCGTGACCCGGCGGCTACGGATCTTGCCGCGGTCCGAGATGAACGTGCGGAGGAGGTTGATGTCCTTGTAATCGACGTACTCGATCTTGGCCGCGAACAACGGGTTCTTCTTGGGCTTGCGGCCCTCGACGGGACGCGGCTTCTTCGACGGTGCTCTCTTGACTGCCATCTGCTTCCTTTACCAGCTCGACTTGTGGACGCCTGGCAGCTCCCCGCGGTGCGCCATCTCGCGAACACGCACGCGAGAGAGCCCGAACTTCCTCAGGTGGCCGCGCGGACGTCCATCCGCAGCGTCTCGATTGCGCAATCGTACCGGACTCGCGTCGCGGGGTAGACGCTGCAGTGCCGCCCGGGCCTCCGCGCGCTCGTCTTCGCTGCTCGACGGACGGCGGATGGTCTCCTTCAGCTCTGCGCGGCGCTCGGTCCAGCGTGCCACGACGATCTTGCGTTGCTCGTTCTTCGCGATCTTCGACTTCTTCGCCATGTGGGGTGTCTTCTACTTCTCTTCTCGGAAATCGACGTGCTTCCGCACGACCGGGTCGTACTTCTTCGTCACGAGACGATCGGGGTCGTTGCGACGGTTCTTGCGGGTCACGTACGTGTACCCGGTGCCTGCCGTCGACTTCAGCTTCACGATCGGGCGGATCTCGTTGCGGGCGGCCATCAGATCGTTCCTCCGCGGGCGCGGATCCGGGCGACGACGGCCTCGATGCCGTCCCGGTCGATGGTCTTGATGCCCTTGGCGGAGAGCGTGAGGGTGACTCGCCTGCCCTCACTGGGCAGGGCATATGTCTTCTTCTGGATGTTCGGATCCCAGCGCCGGTTGGTGCGCTTGTGGGAGTGCGACACGGACTTGCCGAATCCTGGCTGGCGTCCGGTCACCTGGCAGTGCGCCGACATGGGCGTTCCTCTCTGTCCTCTCGTGAAACCGCCCCGAGAGGGTGATGACAATCATTTTCGACAACGACGAGTTTCCAATGTAGCGTTCCGTCCACGTAATGACAATCGTTATCGAAAGGGTGCTCCGTGAGTGAGATACTCGACGGCCGGACGCCGCTGATCCTGGTTTCCGGGTGGAACGGCCCCACCGAGGACGCGGCGCGGTCGCTGCTCCGCGAAGGCACCGTCGTCGTGCATCACGACCTCGACCTCATGCATGAAGGCGTCGTGCGCCGGACCGTCACCACGCTGGAGTCGGGGGCGCCGCGCGAGCGCCTCGGCATCCTCGAGCTGGCGCACGGCTGCATCTCCTGCACGCTGCGCGTGGACCTTCTCCCGCTGCTCCGCCGCCTGCACACCCGCAGTTCGGTGCAGCGCATCGTGCTGCACCTCGACCGCCGGCTCGAACCCGAGGCCGTGTGCTGGGCGGTCGAGCACGTGGCGGTGTCCGGCGTGATCGGGCAGATCGACGGTCCCGCCTCGCGGGACGTGCGCGTCGACGGCGTTATCACCTGCCTCGATGCCGGATCGTGGCTGGCCGACGCCACCGGCGACGACGCACTGGACGACGACCGCACCGTCGCACAGGTCGCAGTCGGGCAGGTGGACTTCGCCGACGCCCTGGTGGTGTCGGGCAATGCAGGCGACGGCTGGCAGCAGGCCCGGCTCCACGCCGTCCTGGCCCGGCTCGCACCGGACGCCCCGATCGTCTGGGACGGGGACGCGCCCGACGTCGAGCGCCTGCTCCTCGACGTCCCGGCCGGCGCGCGGCGCGGTGAGCTGTCCCACGCCCACTCACCACTGCTGCGCCGGCAGCCGCCGCTGTCCCACGACTGCGGCGTCATGCTCGTCGAGTTCACCGCCACCCGGCCGTTCCACCCGGAACGGCTGCACGAGGCCGTCGACGTGCTCCTCGACGGAGTCGTCACGTCTCGCGGCCGCGTGTGGGTCGCGACCCAGCCGGACGAGGCGCTGTGGCTCGAGTCGGCCGGTGGGGGACTGCGGGTGGCCAGTGCCGACCGCTGGCTGGCCGCGATGACCCCGGAAGAACAGGAACAGGTCGGGACCGCGCGCCGCGCGATGGCCGCGCTGTGCTGGGACGAGCGCTTCGGCGACCGGCACACGTCGATGGTGGTGCTGGTGCATGCGGCYGATCCCACCGAGATCGACCGCACGCTGCAGTGGGCGCTCGTCACCGACGACGAACTCGCGGACGAGGCGGCCTGGCAGTCGTGGCCCGACCCGTTCGGGCAGTTCCACGAAGACCCCTGCGAGAGCAGCGAATCACCCTATGCAGAACCCGAATCGAGAGAGGGACACGAATGAAGGCGAACATCCATCCCGATTACCACCCCGTGGTCTTCCAGGGCACCGGAACCACGTTTCTCACGCGGTCGACGGTGGCCAGCGACCGCACCGCCCTGTGGTCGGACGGCAACACCTATCCGCTGGTGGTCGTGGACGTGACCAGCGAGTCCCACCCGTTCTGGACCGGCGCGCAGCGCGTGATGGACACCGCGGGCCGCGTCGAGAAGTTCGAACGCCGCTACGGAGTGCGCCCGCGCCCGTGAGTACTTCTTAACCGCCCGCGGTTAATAAGTACTCACAGGTCGACGACGAAGGAGGAGACAGAACATGGCAGTGCCGAAACGCAGAATGTCGCGCTCCAATACGCGTAGCCGGAGATCGCAGTGGAAGGCCCAGGCGCCCGACCTCGTCGAGGTGACGGTGGGCGGTGCGACGCATCGCGTGCCGCGCCGGCTGGTGAAGGCCGTGAAGCTGGGATTGGTGGACCCGGCCGGGAAGTGACGCTCCTCGTGCGAACCTTGGCGGGTGCTGCTGTACATCCTGGAACTGGTGGGCATCGCGGTGTTCGCGGCCTCGGGCGCCCTGGTGGGGGTGACGAAGCGCCTCGACATCTTCGGTGTGTGCGTGGTCGGTGTCTTCACCGCTCTCGGTGGCGGCATCGTCCGCGACGTCCTGCTGGGCATCCATCCGCCGACGTCGCTGGGTAGCTGGCCGAACCTCGGCACGTCGTTCGGCATGTCGTTGCTGGTGTTCTTCCTGCATTCGACTGTCGGGCGACTCCGCCGGGAGATCCTGGTGCTCGACGCTCTGGGCATGGGCCTGTTCGCGAGCACGGGCGCGGTGATCGCGCTCGACCACGGGGCGAGTCCGCTCGCGTCGTGTCTCATCGGCGGGACGGCGGCGATCGGCGGCGGGATCTTGCGCGACGTGCTGGTGAACGAGGTCCCGTTGCTGCTGCAGCGGGACTTCTACGCGGTGCCGGCGCTGCTCGGGTCGGCGTTGGTGGTCGTGGTGAGCGAGTGGGGTTCGGGCACCGACGTCGCGCTGGTGGTAGGCACGGTGTTCGCGTCGGCGCTGCGGGTGCTGGCGCTGTGGCGGAACTGGGGTCTGCCGGGTCCGCGGGTCCTCGAGTGACCGCCGCCAGGGCACTTCGATGATCCCTTCTCAGACATATCTCAGTTGATCGGGCCAAACTGTCGGGTATGCGCATTTTGGTGGTCGACGACGATCGCGCCGTGAGGGAGTCCTTACGGCGGTCTCTCAGCTTCAACGGATACTCGGTGGAACTGGCCGTCGACGGTATCGATGCTCTCGAGAAGGTGGCGAACGCGCGCCCCGACGCGCTCGTGCTCGATGTGATGATGCCGCGCCTGGACGGTCTCGAGGTGTGCCGTCGGCTGCGGAGTACCGGCGACGACCTGCCGATTCTCGTCCTCACGGCGCGCGACTCCGTGTCGGAACGGGTGTCGGGACTGGACGCCGGAGCCGACGACTACCTGCCCAAACCCTTCGCCCTGGAGGAGTTGCTGGCCCGGCTGCGCGCACTGCTGCGCCGCGCCGCGCCGGAGCCGGGCATCGACTCGGAGAAGATGACGTTCGAGGACCTCACGCTCGACCCGGTCACCCGCGAGGTGACGCGTGGCGAGCGGTCCATCAGCCTCACCCGCACCGAGTTCTCGCTCCTCGAGATGCTGATGGCCAACCCGCGCCGGGTGCTGACCCGCGGCCGCATCCTCGAGGAGGTGTGGGGTTACGACTTCCCGACGTCCGGCAACGCGCTGGAGGTCTACGTCGGGTATCTGCGTCGCAAGACGGAGGCGGACGGTGAGACCCGCCTGTTGCACACCGTCCGCGGAGTCGGCTACGTGCTGCGGGAGACTCCTCCGTGATGGCAGTTCCGTTCCACAAGACCGCCGACAAGTCGGGGGCGAAGCACGACTCGCACCACATTTCCCGGCACCCCACAGGCCCGATCCCGTTACCGCCCGAGATGCGGCCTCCGATGCCGTTGACGCGGTCGGTGTCGTTGCGGTGGCGGGTGACGCTGCTCGCCGCGTCCGTGGTGGCCATCGCGGTGGCCGTGATGGCGATCGCGGCGTACGCCGTGGTGTCGCGGGCTCTGTACGCGGATGTCGACAACCAGTTGCGCACCCGCGCGTCGGCGCTGATCGACAGCAATCTTGTGACGTTCGATCCGCGCTACATCGCGGGCGCGACGCTGTACACGACGGACATCAGTGTGGCGCTGATCTTCCCGGACCTCGACACGTACACACCCCCGGGGTCGAGTGTCCCCATCGGGGAACCCGAACTGGCCGTGGCCCGCGGCGAGCGCGACACGTCGTTGCGGACGGCGGACAATCAGCGGGTGCTGGCCGAGCGCACCCAGGACGGCAGCACGCTGGTGATCGCGCAGCGCCTGGCGCCGACGGGCGCCGTGCTCGACCGGCTCGCCTGGGTGCTGTTCATCGTCGGCGGGTGTGGAGTGGTCCTCGCGGCCGCCGCCGGAACGACGGTGGGGCGCACCGGTCTGCGTCCGATCGCCCGGCTCACCGCTGCCACGGAACGGGTGGCCCGGACCGACGACCTGACACCCATGCCGGTGACGGGCAACGACGAACTCGCCCGGCTCACCGAGAGTTTCAACACGATGCTGAGGGCGCTCGCGGAATCGCGGGAGCGGCAGAGCAGGCTCGTCGCCGACGCCGGACACGAACTGCGGACGCCGCTCACGTCGCTGCGCACCAACATGGAGTTGCTGATCGCGTCGAGTCGTCCTGGCGCGCCGCATATTCCGGACGAGGATATGGCCGAACTGCGCACCGATGTGGTGGCGCAGATCGAGGAACTCTCGCAGCTGGTGGGCGACCTCGTGGATCTCGCCCGCGAGGACGCACCGGAAACCGTCTTCGAGAGAGTCGATCTCAGCGAAGTGGTGGAACGGAGCCTCGAGCGGGCACGCCGCCGGCGCAACGAGATCGACTTCACCGCCGTCACCGTTCCCTGGTTCGTCTACGGCGACCACGCGGGACTGTCGCGGGCGGTGCTCAACGTGCTCGACAACGCGGCCAAGTGGAGTCCCACCGGTGAGCAGGTGCGCGTGGCGATGAAGGCGGCAGGCGACGGACTTCTCGAGCTGACGGTCGACGACGCGGGCCCGGGCATTCCGGAGGAGGATCGGGAGCTGGTGTTCGACCGCTTCTACCGGTCGACGGCGTCGCGCTCGATGCCCGGCTCCGGGCTGGGTCTGGCGATCGTCAGGCAGGTGGTGGTCAAGCACGGCGGCACGATCGCCGTCGACGTCTCCGAACGGGGCGGTGCGCTCATCCGGATCGTCCTTCCCGGCGAACCCGAAGCGGAATAGTCTCAGGGTCTCGGCTAACTCCAAGGCCGGTCTCAGGACCTTCTCAGTCCCACCGGGCACTCTCGTACACAGAGACGGTGCGACCGCCCCTTTGCGGGCGGTCGCAGGAGATGGAAGTGATGCGATGACCGAAGATCGAAACAGTCACGACGGCAACAGCCGCGACAGTGCCGGTGGCGACCCGGGCGCGCGCCCCGATCAGCCTGCCCACCCGCAGGCGACGCCGGGTCACCACCCGGCCGAGCAGTTTCCGGCCACTCCGCAGCACCCCGCGGGCGGTCCGATGGGTCAGCAGGCCTACGGCGCCGGGTACCCCCAGGGCAATCCGTACGGTGCCCCGCACCAGCCCACACAGCAGTTCGGGCAGCCTCAGCACGGCGCTCCGGGACACCCGGGTGCCCAGCACGCGGCCGGGCAGCACGGGGCGCCTCAGGGCCCGTTCCCCGGCCTTCAGGGCCCCGGACAGGCAGGGGAGGGATCGACGGCGACCGCGACCAAGCGTCCCGCCCGCACCGCCATCGTGGTGGGCGCTGTGGCGCTCGCTCTCGTGAGCGGCGGCATCGGTGGTGTCGTGGGCTCCCTGGCAACCGAACGGAACGGCAGCGGCGCCGCGGTGACCAACTCCCTCGACGCCCCCAAGAACAACACCGCGACCCCGGCCGCGAACGCACCGGCGGGTTCGGTGCAGGCGGTCGCGAACAAGGTGGTCCCGAGCGTCGTCCAGATCGAGGTCGCGACGGCCGGCGGTTCCGGTGGAGAAGGATCCGGCATCGTCATCTCGTCCGACGGCATGATCCTCACCAACAATCACGTGGCAGGCGCGGCCGCCAAGGGCGGCAAGCTGACGGTCGCCTTCTCGGACGGCAGCACGGCGGACGCCAAGCTGGTCGGCGCCGACCCGGTGTCCGATCTCGCGGTCATCAAGGTGGACGGCAAGACCGACCTCACTCCGATCGAGCTGGGAACGTCCGGCAACGTGCAGGTCGGGCAGCAGGTCGTCGCGATCGGGTCGCCCCTCGGCCTGGCCGGCACCGTCACCGAGGGCATCATCTCGGCGCTCAATCGCCCGGTGTCCACCAGCGGTGAGTCCGGCAACCAGAACACCGTCATCGACGCCCTCCAGACGGACGCGGCGATCAACCCGGGCAACTCCGGCGGCGCCCTCGTCAACATGGACGGCCAGCTGATCGGCATCAACACCGCCATCGCGAGCATCGGCGGTTCCGGTGCGGGTGAGCAGAGCGGATCCATCGGACTCGGCTTCGCGATTCCGGTCGACCAGGCCCGGCGCATCGCGGACGAGCTGGTCAAGACAGGCAAGGCCACCCAGGCCGTCATCGGGATCCAGGTCCCGTCACAGGACGCCGCCAACGGTGCCACCGTCGTCGAGGTCACGGCGGGCAGCCCGGCGGAGAAAGCGGGAATTCCGCAGGGGTCGGTCATCACCAAGGTCGACGACCGTGCCATCACCAGTGGCGACGCACTCATCGCCGCCATCCGTTCACACGCACCGGGAGACAATGTGTCCATCACCTACACCGACGGGAACGGATCCAATACCAAGACCGTCGACGTCACGCTCGGAACCGCCGAACAGGGTGGCCGCTGATGAACACGGGGATTATCGGGCAGGTCGAGTCCGTTCTGAACGGGGCCACTACGGTAGGGACCATGGACATCGAAGCCTCGCTGGCCGGCCGCGCGCTGGTGGTAATCGTCGACGACCGCACCGCTCACGGTGACGGCAAGGACTCCATCGGGCCTCTGGTGACAGAACTGCTGAACGAGGCCGGCTTCATCGTCGACGCCATCGTGGCGGTGGCGGCCGACGAGGTGGAGATCCGTAACGCGCTCAACACCGCCGTCATCGGCGGCGTCGACCTCGTCGTCTCCGTCGGCGGCACCGGCGTGTCGCCGCGCGACGTCGCACCCGACGTCACCGCCGAGGTCCTCGACCGTGAGATTCCGGGAATCTCGGAGGCCCTCCGGTCTTCGGGTCTCGCCGCCGGTTCGCTCGACGCGGGCCTCTCCCGCGGGCTCGCCGGCGTGTCCGGCAGCACACTCGTGGTAAACCTCGCGTCCTCCCGCGCTGCGGTCCGGGACGGCATGGCCACGCTGACGCCGCTCGCGGCGCACGTGATTTCCGAATTGTCCGGTCTGGAAGGCTGAGACGATTTCTCGTTCCGACGAGCCGGACTCGCCCAGCGAGACCGACGAGCAGGCAGTTCCGAGCCGGGCCCCGATCGACAGGGCCCGGCTCGAACGCATCTTCGGGGACGTCTTCCCCGACACCACCGCGGACGAACGCGAACCCGGGGAAGGGCCCGCCGCCGCTGCCGGCGACGAATGGCTGCGCCGCCAGCGCCCCCCGCATCACGGGTAGTTATCTTTGAAACCCTCACCTTAAGCAAATCGTGATCTGCTGTCGTGGTCTGCGATCGTCGTGAGTTTTTGTGCTATGGCCCGGGCGGAATTGTCCTGGGCGAAGGGCCGCTCCCAGCATTCGTTCAGTCATCACATTTCGGTCAGAACAGACATCCTTCGAGCTCGTGAACCGAATGTAAACGTTACCGAACTTAACGTGAACGGCCAGTGAACCTGCTGGTCAAACGGTTGACGAGTGGTCGGAATTCTCTCGCAAATCCCACACGTTGGACACGTTTCCGGGTGTGGCATACATCACGATTCCGTTTCGGCAGGAATTAATTGCTTAGGCAACCACCTGCCGGTTACTGTCCTCGGCGAGTCAGTACTGGAGATGGAGGGCAGGGTCGATGTGCCGTTGCCCAGTCGGAACTCTGACGCTTCGTCAGTGATTTCGTCTTCAGCGCGGTTATCGAGCTGTGATCATCCGTAGTTCACTCTGCGGACATCACAGCTCTGGATACTGCGCTGGGCCCGACATGGACCACTCCTCAGTCTCGAAGGTCGTGACTGGGAACCAGCAGAATCCTGATGAGGGGAACGAATGAGCGAGAACCGAAAGACCGGCCTGCGCCGTGGAGCCCGCATTGCCGGCCTTGGTGCCGCTGCGGCTGTAGTCCTCGGCCTGATGTCCACGGGTGCGGCCAACGCCGACACCTTCGTGCCGCTGCCGGGTGGCGAAAAGGTCGTCAACGCGGGAAGCGTCACGGCCAAGATCGCCCGCAACGCGGAGAGCGCTCTGGTTTCGCCGTCGCTGGCCGCCAATGGCGCGGGCCGCACGGCTTGGGTTTCGGGTGACGTGTTCGCTGAGCTCGGTGGTGAGATCCCGGAGGAAGGCGCGACGCTGACCACCGGTTACATCGTGGGTTGCCAGATCGACATCACCGGTCTCGAGGGCAAGCTCAGCGCCGACCTCGGTTTCGATGCGCTGGGGATGGGTGGCTCGCTGTCGGTGCCGATCGAGGCCGGTGAGGTCAAGTTCGCGAAGATCAAGACCAAGGAAGACCTGAAGCCGGGTGTGTCGGCGATTCAGTACCGCGATCAGCAGATCGAGGTCCAGGGTTGCGGTGGGTACGCGCAGGCTCGGGCATACACCGTGGTGGAGGTTCCGGGGAACCACTACGTGAAGGCCACCCTCTACGGGCAGCCTTTCAGCATCGGCTGATTGCCGCTCCCAATCGATTCCATCCACGACTCTCGCGTAAGCGATCAGTAACCCTAGAGGGGAACCATGAACAGCAAGACCCTGCGCCACGGCGCCAAGGCTGCCGGCGTGGTCGCCGCGGCCACCGTCGCGATCGGCCTCTTCTCCACCGGTGCGGCCAACGCCGACACCTTCGTTCCGTTGCAGGACGGAACCATCACCCAGACGCTGCTCGACGGCACCGTGGTGACCGTGCGTCAGACCGCCAACTCGGCGAACATCAGCCCGTCGATGGGTTCGACCCCGCTGCACCGCAACGTGTGGACGTCGGGCTCGATCGATGTGTCGATCAATGGTGGCACCGCCAAGGGCGGCACCATCGATGCCGGGTACATCGTGGCGTGCCAGCTGAACTTCGGTGGCGCGGTGTCCGGTGAGGCCGGCGCCGAGGTCACGCCTTCCAAGGTCGTCGGTGCGGCTGCCGGTGGCGATCCCGCCAGCATCCCGGTCGAGGGTGGTGCCGGTAGCGGCGTCTCGATCGGACCCGGTAAGGCCACCAACGTGCCGATCCTCGACATCGAGTACACCGACGACTACGGCGCCGAGGCTCACAAGAGCAGCTTCAAGTTCAAGGGCAACAGCGGTGGCTTCACGTACTCGGACGAGACGTTCGGTGTCTCCGGTTGCGCCGGTTACGCGCAGGCCCGCTCCTACGCCAAGGTCACCGTCTCGACCGACTCGGTTGACGGCACCGTCACCCTGTGGGGACAGCCCTTCAGCCTCGGCTGA
>NZ_JBFUGT010000071.1:0-28828 GCF_056402775.1 Rhodococcus sp. P3_B8 | reverse complement strand
CTCGGAAACTCCGTTGCGATGAATTTCGCGGGGCGGCCGAGTCCATATCTGCAGGACCACCGACAACGCACACCCACCGGGAGGACATCATGGCCGACGCCACGATCGGAAGCATCCTGCTCGCGAGCACTCACCCCGACCGACTGCGGGACTGGTACACCGCCGCGTTCTCGCCGAAGGTCGAACGCACCCCCGGCGAACCGGGCTACGACGTCCTCGACTTCGACGGCTTCTACATCATGCTCGACCGGCGCGACGACGTCGGCGACACCAATCCCGAACCCGGCCGCGTACTCCTCAACGTCGAGGTCACCGACGCCCGCGCCGCAGCACACCGGATCGACGAACTCGGTGCGACGTGGTTGTCCCCGCTCGAGGATCGTGACGGCAGCTGGTTCGGCACCGCCGTGGACCCCGACGGCAACTACGTCCAGATCATCCAGCTCAGCGCGCAGGCGCGGGCCGAGATGTCCTGACCGACAGCACGGAAGGAGAACAGACATGTTGAGCAATGCGCGAGCATTCAGCGGTTTCGCCGTCGACGACATCGCCGCGGCCCAGTCCTTCTACACCGACACCCTGGGCCTCGAGGTCACCGAGGATGAGATGGGACTACTGGGCCTGCATCTCCCGAAGGGGCCGGTGGTGCTGATCTATCCCAAGCCCGACCACACGCCGGCGACGTTCACCATCCTGAATTTCGCCGTGGACGACGTGGAGAAGGCCGTCGACGCGCTCACCGAACGTGGGGTCCGGTTCCTGCGGTACGACGGCTTCGATCAGGACGACAAGGGGATTATGCGCGGCAACGGTCCCGACATCGCGTGGTTCACCGACCCCGCGGGAAACGTGCTGTCGGTGCYCGCCGAATCCTGACCGCCCCAGCTCAGAGCCGCGTGAGCGTCGACTTCAGCCAGGTGCTGTCGAACCACGTGGATGCGGCCGCACCGAACGACGCAGAGGCCAGGCGTCCGCTGCCTGCGGGCACCGAGCCGACGACGTCGACCCCGGTCACGGCGGGCAGGTCGTCGAGATTGCACCGCTCGGCGAGCCCGGGCTCGTCCGGCCAGGACCCGATCACCGTTCCGGCGCAGGCGAGACCGGCCGCCGACAGTGCCCGGATCGTGAGCTCGGTGTGGTTGAGCGTGCCGAGGCCTGCCGCGGCGACCACGACAGCCGGTGCGTCGAGGGCGAGCGCGAGATCGACGAGCGTGAAGCCCTCGGCGCCCAGCCGCACCAGCAGGCCGCCTGCACCCTCGACGAGCACCAGATCGTGCCCGTCGTCGAGCGCGCGGATCGTCTCGACCACGTCGGCGCACCGCAGCATCGGCAGGCCGCTGCGCCGGGCCGCGGTGTCGGGGGCGAGTGGTTCGGGGTAGCGGGCCAGCTCCACCACCGCCGTCACACCGGACAGTCTGGTCACCTCGACCAGATCGCCCGGCTCTCCCGGGGCGACGCCGGTCTGCGCGGGCTTGCACACCGCCACGGACAGGCCCGCTTCATGTGCAGCCGCCGCGAGCGCCGCCGTGACCACCGTTTTGCCGACATCCGTCGACGTGCCGGTGACCACCAGGATGCTCACGCCGACGCTCCCACCAGGACGTCCGTCAGCACGGCTTCGATCCGCGCCAGTTCGTCCTCATCGAGCGTCGCGCGCGCGGTGAGCCGCAGACGCGACGTGCCTTCGGGCACCGACGGGGGCCGGAAGCAGCCGACGTGCAAGCCCTGTTCCCGGCAGGCGGCGGCTGCGTCGACGGCGCGTTGCGGGTCGCCGAGGATCACGGAGACGACGGCGGACTCGGGTGTCCCGGCGCCGGTGAACCGGGCGAGATCCCGCGCACGGTCCAGGACGGACTCCGCACGGTGGGGTTCACGCCGCAGAACGGCGAGGGCCGCCCGTGCCGCGCCGACGGCCGCGGGGGCCAGGCCGGTATCGAAGATGAACGTGCGCGCGGCGTCGACGAGATGCGCGYGCACCTTCTCCGACGCCAGCACCGCACCGCCCTGGCTGGCCAGCGACTTCGACAGCGTGGCCGTGACGACGATGTCGGGTTCGCCCGCGAGACCCACCTCGTGCACGAGTCCGCGGCCCCCTGCGCCGCGGACTCCGACACCGTGCGCCTCGTCCACGACGAGGAACGCGCCGTGCTCGCGGCACACCCGGTGGAGGTCGACGAGGGGTGCGAGATCCCCGTCCGCGCTGAACACCGAGTCGGTGACGACCAGCGCCCGCTCCTCCGGCCGGGTGGCCAGTGCGCTGCGGACGAAGTCGAGATCGGAATGCGGTGCGACGGCCACGCGGGCCCGCGACAGCCGACACGCGTCGACCAGTGACGCGTGGCTGCCCGCATCGGAGACGATCAGCGATCCGGCGCCGGACAGCGCGGTGACGGCACCGAGATTCGCGGTGTACCCGGAGGAGAACACCAGCCCGGCGTCGGCGCCGACGAACTCGGCGAGTTCGGTTTCGAGGAGTTCGTGTTCGGTGGTCGATCCCGTGACCAGACGCGAGCCGGTGGCCCCCGCACCCCAGCGGCGCAGCGCGGTCATCGCGCCGTGCAGCACCTCCGGGTGCCGTACGAGACCGAGGTAGTCGTTGGACGCCAGATCGATGAGCGCGTTGCCGGGCGTGCGTGGACGCAACTCGCGGCGCAGTCCCGCGGCGCGCCGCTGGTCCTCGACGTCGTCGAGCCAGGTGGTGAAGGTGCGGTCGGTACTCACCCCCGGCACGATACGCGACTTGAACGGTGTTCAACCCGGGTGGGCCCGGTTTTCCTCGGGTGGCTAGGGTCGAGACCGTGACCTCCCCGAGCCTGTCCGTCGACGACATCACGTCCCTCGATGCCTCGCTTCTCTGGCATCCGTACGGCGCCTTCCCCGCCTCGACCACCCCGCTCGTGGTGGCCGAGGCGAGCGGGACCCGCCTCATTCTCGCCGACGGACGCGAACTCGTCGACGGCATGAGTTCGTGGTGGGCCGCGGTCCACGGCTACCGGCATCCCGTCCTCGACGCGGCGGCGACGGCGCAGCTCGGGCGGATGAGTCACGTGATGTTCGGCGGGCTCACCCACGAACCGGCCGCGCGGCTCGCCCAGCTGCTCGTCGAGATCACCCCGGACGGACTCGACAAGGTGTTCCTCGCCGATTCCGGTTCGGTGTCCGTCGAAGTCGCCGTCAAGATGTGCCTGCAGTACTGGCGCAGTCGCGGCAGGCCGGAGCGGCACCGGCTGCTCACCTGGCGCGGCGGGTATCACGGCGACACGTTCGCCCCGATGAGCGTCTGCGACCCGGACGGGGGCATGCACTCCCTGTGGACGGACGTCCTGGCACGGCAGGTCTTCGCCGGACCCCCGCCCCGCGAGTTCGACCCGCGGTACGTCGCGGAGTTCGAGCGCCTGGTGGCCTTGCACACCGACGAACTGGCGGCCGTCATCGTCGAACCGGTGGTGCAGGGCGCCGGTGGCATGCGCTTCCACGACCCCCGGTACCTGTCGGAGCTGCGGCGGATCTGCGACGAGCACGGGCTCCTGCTGGTGTTCGACGAGATCGCGACCGGTTTCGGCCGCACCGGCGAGCTGTTCGCCGCGGACCACGCCGGCGCCCGCCCCGACATCATGTGCGTCGGCAAGGCCCTCACCGGCGGGTACATGACCCTCGCGGCGACGCTTTGTTCCACCGACGTCGCCGAGACCATCAGCTCCGGGGAGGCCGGCGGGCTGATGCACGGTCCCACGTTCATGGCCAACCCGCTCGCCWGTGCCGTCGCGGTGGCGTCGATCGAACTCCTGCTGTCGCGCGACTGGCGAGGCGAGGTCGAGGCCGTGCGTCGCGAGCTCGAATCGGGGCTCGCACCGGCCCGGGAACTCCCCGGCGTCCGGGAGGTCCGGGTGCTCGGCGCGATCGGTGTGATCGAACTCGCCGAACCCGTCGACATGCGTGCCGCCACCGACGCCGCGGTGGCCGCCGGGGTCTGGTTGCGGCCGTTCCGGAACCTGATCTACTCGATGCCGCCGTACGTGTGCACCACCGGCGACGTGCGGAAGATCACAACCGGAATGCTTGCTGCGGCACGGAGCTCCGCCCCGGGCCGATAGCCCGATCTCGTCGAGCTGAGAGCAACGCCGACGCGGGCTAGTGTTCTCGATATGGAAGCAAGCGAGTCGACCGGCACCACGCCCATTCCCGTGTGGCCCGGCAGCGCCTACCCACTGGGCGCCACCTACGACGGAGCCGGGACGAACTTCTCCTTGTTCTCCGAGGTCGCCGAGGCGGTCGACCTGTGCCTGATCGCGAAGGACGGCACGGAGACGCGGATTCGCCTCGACGAGGTCGACGGTTACGTGTGGCACGCGTACCTGCCGACCGTCGTTCCCGGTCAGCGGTACGGGTACCGGATCCACGGCCCCTGGGATCCCGCGGCCGGGCACCGCTGCGACCCCAGCAAGCTCCTCCTCGACCCCTACGGCAAGGCGTTCGACGGCGAATTCGACGGAGACCGGTCCCTGTTCTCCTACGACATCGACGCGCCCGCCGAGTCCGCCCCCGAGGAATCGGAGGACGCCGCGCTGATCGTCGACACGGACGACGACATCGAGGCCGAGGACGAGGCGGAGGCCGAGCTCGCGGCGGAACCCGAGGAGACCTCGGCGCCCGGACTGCCCGGACACGACTCGCTCGGCCACACGATGACGACGGTGGTGATCAACCCGTTCTTCGACTGGGCTGCCGACCGCGCACCGAAACACCCGTACCACGACACCGTGATCTACGAGGCCCACGTCAAGGGCATGACGGCGACGCATCCCGGTGTGCCGGAAGAGCTTCGCGGCACGTATGCGGGCCTCGCGCATCCGGTGATCATCGACCACCTCGTCGACCTCGGGGTCACCGCGATCGAACTGATGCCGGTGCATCAGTTCATGCACGATCAGACGCTGCTCGACAAGGGGCTGCGGAACTACTGGGGTTACAACACGTTCGGCTTCCTCGCCCCGCACACCGGGTATTCGTCGGCGGAGAAGCCGGGCGCCGCGGTGTCGGAGTTCAAGGCGATGGTCCGCTCGTTCCACGAGGCGGGCATCGAGGTCATCCTCGACGTCGTCTACAACCACACCGCCGAGGGCAACCACCTCGGTCCGACCATCTCGTTCCGCGGCATCGACAACGCCGCCTACTACCGGCTCGTCGACGGCGACGCCGAGCACTACATGGACTACACGGGCACCGGGAACAGTCTCAACGCCCGGCACCCGCACACGCTGCAACTGATCATGGACTCGCTGCGGTACTGGGTCACCGAGATGCACGTCGACGGATTCCGGTTCGACCTCGCGTCCACGCTCGCCCGTGAACTGCACGACGTCGACCGGCTCTCCGCGTTCTTCGACCTCGTCCAGCAGGATCCGATCGTCAGCCAGGTCAAGCTCATCGCCGAACCGTGGGACATCGGCGAGGGCGGGTACCAGGTGGGCAACTTCCCGGGCCTGTGGACGGAGTGGAACGGCAAGTACCGGGACACCGTCCGCGACTACTGGCGCGGTGAACCCGCGACGCTCGGCGAATTCGCGTCCCGGCTCACCGGCTCCTCCGACCTCTACGAGGCGACCGGGCGCCGCCCCGGCGCGAGCATCAACTTCGTCATCGCCCACGACGGGTTCACCCTGCACGACCTGGTGTCGTACAACGAGAAGCACAACGAGGCCAACGGCGAGGGCAACAACGACGGCGAGAGCCACAACCGGTCCTGGAACTGCGGTGTCGAGGGACCGACGGACGACCCGGAGATCCTCGATCTGCGCGGGCGGCAGAGCCGCAACATCCTGGCTACCCTGCTGCTCAGCCAGGGGACGCCGATGCTGGCGCACGGCGACGAGATGGGCCGCACCCAGCAGGGCAACAACAACGTGTACTGCCAGGACTCGGAACTGTCCTGGATGGACTGGTCGCTGGCGGACGCCAACGCCGACCTGGTCGAATTCACCAAACGGGTGATCGCCTTGCGGATGAAGAATCCGGTGTTCCGTCGTCGCCGGTTCTTCGAGGGCACGCCCATCCGCAGCGGTGACCAGACCCGCGACATCGCGTGGCTCACGCCGGCCGGCGAGGAGATGACCCCCGAGGACTGGGACAGCGGTTTCGGGAAGTCCCTGGCCGTATTCCTCAACGGCGAGGGCATCCCCGAACCCAACCACCGCGGCGAGCGGGTGGTCGGCGACTCGTTCCTGTTGTGCTTCAACGCGCACGACGAGGAGATCGAGTTCTCCACGCCGAACTCCGATTACGCCGACGAGTGGGCGGTCGTGCTCGACACCGCCGTCCCGACGGGGGCGAAGGAAGCGGTGATCAAGGCCGGGGATCCGCTGCAGGTCGAGGCCCGGTCGCTGGTCGTGCTGCGCCGGACCGCCTGAGCCGGGGACGACGATGTCGATCACGTCCACCTACCGGCTGCAACTGCGCGGTGACTGCTTCACCCTGGCGGATGCCGCCGCCGTCGCCGACTACCTGGACGACCTCGGGATCTCCCACGCCTATCTGTCGCCGATCCTGACGGCCACCACCGGATCGACCCACGGGTACGACGTCACCGACGTGACCCGCGTGTCCCCCGCGCTCGGCGGGCGGGAGGCGCTGGCCGCGCTGTCCCGGGAGGTGCGGGGCCGCGGCATGGGTCTCGTCGTCGACCTCGTCCCCAATCATGTGGGTGTCGCGAATCCGCGTGAGAACCCGTGGTGGTGGGACGTTCTCACGCACGGTCGCCGCTCCGAGTACGCCGAGTTCTTCGACATCGACTGGAGCGACGACAACGGCGCAGGCGGCCGGCTCGCGCTGCCCGTCCTCGGATCGGACGCCGATCTCGAGTCGCTGACCGTCGACCGCTCGGGACCCGAACCTCTGCTCGCGTTCTACGATTACCGTTTCCCGATCACCCCCGGCACCGATGCCGCCGAGCCGACGGCGGTGCACGACGCGCAGTCGTACCGCCTGGTCCCGTGGGACTCCGGTCTCATCGGGTACCGGCGATTCTTCGCGGTCAGCGAACTGGCCGGTATCCGTCAGGAAGACCCGCGCGTGTTCGAGGCCTCGCACCGCGAACTGCGGAGCTGGGTGGCGGACGAGTTGATCGACGGCGTGCGCATCGACCATCCCGACGGGTTGTCCGATCCGRCCGAATATCTCGACCGGCTGCGCGGGCTGATCGGCGCGGACCGGTGGCTCGTGATCGAGAAGATCCTCGGCCACACCGAACCACTGGACGACCACCTGCCGATCGCGGGCACCACCGGTTACGACGCATTGGCCGAAGTCGGCGGCGTCTTCGTCGACGCGTCGGGAGCCCCCGCGCTCACCGCCCTGTCGGCGTCCCGCACGGGTGACCGGGGTGACGCGACGTGGATTCACGAACACGAAACCGCGATCAAACGCGACGTCGCCGGAACCATTCTCGCCCCGGAGGTCCGGCGCCTCGTCCGTGCGATCCGCGCGGAAACCGGCACCGACTGCAGCGATACGGACCTGCGTGACGCCGTCGTGGACGTCGTCGCGGCCATGCCCGTGTACCGGTCCGACTACAGTCCGCTGGCCGGGCTGGCGAAACGGGTGATCGGCGACGTCCTGCGGCGTGAACCGCACTGGTCCGACGCACTCTCTGCCCTCGGCGCCGCCCTGATCGCCGGCGGTGAGGCGGCCACCCGATTCCAGCAGGTGTGCGGCGCGGTGATGGCGAAGTCCGTGGAGGACTGCCTGTTCTACCGCACCGCCCGGCTGGTGTCGTTGCAGGAGGTGGGCGGCAATCCGGCGAACGTCGGCGTCTCCCCCGCCGAATTCCACCTGGCCGCAGCCGAGCGAGCCACCCGGTGGCCGCGGGCGATGACGACGCTGTCGACGCACGACACCAAGCGCGGGGAGGACGTCCGGGCCCGGATCGGCATCCTGTCGCAAGTGCCGGACCTGTGGGCCGAATGCGTCGATCAGTGGGAACGCATCGCACCCAGCCCCGATCCCGTGACCGGACTGTTCCTGTGGCAGAACCTGTTCGGGGTGTGGCCGGTCGACGGCCGGGCCGCGGCCGACGTGCCCGACTTCCGCGAGCGCGTCCACGCGTACGCGGAGAAGGCGGTCCGCGAGGCCGGGACCCGGACGTCGTGGCACGACGTGAACGAGGACTTCGAGCGCGACCTCCACAGTTGGCTGGACACGGTGATCGACGGCACCGTCGGCAAGGCGCTCGGCTCGCTGTGCACCCAGCTTGCCCCGCACGCCTGGTCGGACTCGCTCGGTCAGAAGCTGCTGCAGCTGTGCGGACCCGGGATCCCGGACGTGTACCAGGGAACCGAGCTGTGGGAAGACTCGCTCGTCGACCCGGACAATCGCCGTCCCGTGGACTACGACATACGACGGAGCCTGCTCGCGGGGCTCGGCACTCCTCCCGTCGATGCGACGGGCGCCGCGAAGATGCACATCGTCCGCACGGCTCTGCGCCTGCGCCGGGAACGTCCGGACAGCTTCGTCGGCGGGACCTACACGCCGGTGTTCGCGTCGGGGACCGCGGCGGAGCATCTGATCGGCTTCGCTCGCGGACGGCAAGGGTCGGCGCCGGACGTCGTGGCACTGGCCACCCGCCACACCGTCGGACTGGAGCAACGTGGCTGGGGCGACACCACCGTGCCCCTCCCGGACGGCACCTGGACCGACCTGCTCACCTCCCAGACGTACACCGGCGGCCGCATCGGCACCGCGACGCTGTTCGCCCGCTATCCCGTGGCGCTTCTGACCCTGTGAGTACTTGTTAACCGCCCGCGGTTGACAAGTACTCACAGGGGTACTGGCCTTGTATGTCGCGACGTGTGGTTGCCCGGGCGTACGGAGGGCCGGAGGTCCTCGCGGTCGTCGACGCGGAGGCTGTGAATCCCGCCCCCGGCGAGGTGGTGATCGAGGTTCGCGCCATCGGGGTCAACCCGATCGACTACAAGCTCTACAGCGGCGCGTTCGGCGCCGACCCGGACGTCTTGCCCATGGGTCTGGGCAGCGAGGCCGCGGGCATCGTCGGCGAGGTGGGTGACACCGCGGCGGGGCCGGTGGGCCCGATCTCGGTGGGCGACGAGGTGATCGTGTACCCGGTGTCCGAGTCGTACGCGGATCGACTTGTCGTGTCCGGTGATTCGGTGATCCCGAAACCGGCGTCGTTGCCGTGGAACGAGGCGGCCGGACTTCTCGCCGTGGGTGCCGCCGCGGTCGACACCCTCGACACGGCGAACGTCGGCGCCGGCGACCTCCTGCTCGTGCACGGAGCTTCCGGCGGCGTGGGGTCGTTCGTCGTGCAGTTGGGGCGGGCCCGCGGTGCCACGATCATCGGTACCGCGCGCCCCGAGCACCACGACTACGTCCGCTCGCTCGGTGCCACCCCCGTGTCCTACGGCGCCGGCCTGGACGGTCGGGTCCGCGTCCTGGCACCGGACGGGGTGGACGCCGTGATCGATACCGCGGGCAGTGACGAGGCGATCGACGTCTCCGTGGACCTGGTGCGGGACCGGTCGCGGTTGGTGACGACCGTTCCCGGCCCCCGCCCGGCCGAAGCCGGTTTCCGGATCGTGGGCGCGCTGGGGCCGGAGGGTATGGAGCCGCGTAAACGGGCCCGCGTCTTCCTCGTCKACCTCGCGGGCAACGGCGACGTGCGGGTGCGCGTGGCGCGCACGTACGCGCTGACGGAGGCAGCGCGCGCTCATGCCGATCTTCGGAAGCCGCACGCGGCGGGCAAGTTCATCCTGCTGCCGTAGGCCCGACGCACCTCGGATCAGTGGAGCAAACTCGCCCGGATCGTCGCTTTCACCCAGTTCCGGTACTCGACGACATCCCACCCGCACTGCCGTCGCAGCATCGAGTACACCTGCGGCGACACGACCGTGAACAGCACGTCGGCGGYCCGCTGGACGGAGATTTCGGGACGCAGCAGTTCGTGCGCGGCGAGTCCCTCGGCGAGCGTCATCGCATTCTCGGCCGAGGCCCGCGCTCCCTCGTCGGCGAACCGCCGCATGTCGTCGTCCGCTCCCGAGGATTCGATCGACGTCGTCATCAGCGTTCCGGCGCGCTCCAGGACGTCGGTGCTGAATCCGACCATCTGGTCGAGGATCCGTTCGACGGGGTCGCCGTCCCGGGGTGCGGGCGTGTGGGTCGCGGCGGTATCACCGTCGATGGCCGTGTGCAGGGCCTCGTGGAACAGTTCCGCCTTGCCGCCGGGGAACGCGGTGAACACCGTGCGGGTCGACACCCCGGCGGCCTCGGCCACGTTCCGCACCGTCGTGCTGACGTATCCACGGTCGACGAACAGCCGGGCCGCGGCGTCCCGGACGAGGAGGCGGGTCCGGCGCGCCGATTCCGCACGAAGCGGCGAGCTGTAGGACCTCTTGGCGGATTCGGGCATGGGCTCACGATAGACGCATTCGATACATCAATCGTGCAACCAATGTGGCACAGCGATTTGCCACACATCGACCAGGCGAAACGCCCGATACCTACGACTTCGGGTGTTCCACCCAGGCATCGGATCCGGGAAACACGAGCGCCTCGTGGCCGTCGTCGTACCGGACGAGATAGGGCGGTTCGCCGTTCTCTCCGTGTACCTCCACGACCTCGGCGGTCGTCTCGTGCACTCCGACCACCCTGCCCTGGACGTGCAACCGGTCTCCCACTGCTACGTGCATGACTGCTCCTCGCGACGTTCGAGTCCGTACCCCCCAGCTTGCTACTTCCGGAACCGGGGCGAAAGGGTCGACTCGCCGCCATCTCTGCCGGCGTGTGCCATCGTGGGGACATGGCTACGTATCGATACCTCGACAAGGACCGTAACGTGCTCGAGGAGCAGGACTTCGGCACCGTGCAGGACGCCGAGGAACACCGGTTGTCCGTTCTCGGCGCCGAGATCATCGAGGAGGTCGAGGACTCCGGCACGTCCGAGAGCTGACTGTTCTGCGCGGCCCGCCGCATCGAGGCATGCTGATCGGGTGCACACATTCGAGGTATGGGCCCCGATTCCGGATTCCGTTTCTGTGGAGGTCGACGGCCGACGCCACGACATGACCCCGTCACCGGACGGATGGTGGCGAGCCGACGTCGACGCGTCGCCGGATTCGCGGTACGCGTTCGTCCTCGACGACAGCGACACCCCACTTCCCGATCCCCGGTCGCCGCGACAGCCCGATGGAGTGCACAGCGCGTCCCAACTCCACACCCTCGACGAGAGCCTCTGGACCGACTCGCGGTGGACCGGGCGGCAGCTCGCCGGCTCCGTCGTCTACGAACTGCACGTCGGCACGTTCTCTCCGGAGGGCACGTTCGCGGCCGCCGTCGACCGGCTCGACCACCTCGTCGAACTCGGCGTCGACTTCGTGGAACTGATGCCCGTCAACGGTTTCAACGGGACCCACAACTGGGGATACGACGGCGTTCTCTGGTACACGGTGCACGAGGGTTACGGCGGGCCGGACGGGCTGCAGACCCTCGTCGACGCGTGCCACGCCCGCGGTCTCGGCGTCGTCCTCGACGCCGTGTACAACCACCTCGGACCGTCCGGCAACTACCTCGACCGGTACGGCCCGTACCTCGCGCAGGGCGCCAACACGTGGGGCCGGAGCATCAACCTGGACGGACCGGACAGCGGCGAAGTCCGCCGCTACATCATTGACAACGCGCTGCGGTGGTTCCGTGAGTTCCACATCGACGCGCTCCGCCTCGACGCGGTCCACGCACTCGTCGACCACACCGCCACCCATCTTCTC
Source organism: Rhodococcus sp. P3_B8 (assembly GCF_056402775.1). NCBI lineage: Bacteria > Bacillati > Actinomycetota > Actinomycetes > Mycobacteriales > Nocardiaceae > Rhodococcus > Rhodococcus sp. P3_B8. The sequence goes on along the minus strand of NZ_JBFUGT010000071.1, from coordinate 17,057 downwards.
GAGGACCTGGCCATCGAGACCCGCCGGCTGTCCGCGCACCTGAGGCGGCCGCTGACGCTCATCGCGGAGAGCGACCTCAACGATCCGCGCCTGATCACGTCGCGCTCGGCAGGCGGCTGCGGCCTCGACGCGCAGTGGGACGACGACGTGCATCACGCCATCCACGCCGCCGTCTCGGGCGAGAGGCAGGGCTATTACGGAGATTTCGGTTCGATGGCCTGCCTCGCCGACACCCTGCGCCAGGGGTGGTTCCACGCGGGCACGTTCTCGACGTTCCGCGGTCGCACCCACGGCAGGCCGCTGGACACCCGCCGGACCCCGGCCAGTTCGCTGGTCACGTACACGTGCACGCACGATCAGATCGGCAACCGGGCGATCGGCGACCGCCCCGGCACGTATCTCGATTCCGGGCAGCTCGCCGTGAAGGCCGCGCTCGTGCTGTGCTCGCCGTTCACGCCGATGCTGTTCATGGGTGAGGAGTGGGGTGCGAGCACCCCGTTCCAGTTCTTCACCTCCCACCCCGAACCGGAACTCGCGAGGGCGACGGCCGAGGGGCGCAAGGCCGAGTTCGCGGAGCACGGCTGGAGCACGGACGACGTCCCCGACCCACAGGACCCGGAGACGTTCGAGCGGTCCAAGCTCGACTGGGACGAACTGGTCCGCGAACCGCATGCCCGGCTGCTCGACTGCTATCGCTCGTTGCTGCGCCTACGGCGGGAGCGCGCCGAGCTGACGGATCCGTGGCTGGAGAACCTGTCCGTCGACTACGACGAGGCGGAGCAGTGGATCGTGGTGCACCGCGGCGCACTTCGTCTCGCGTGCAATCTGGGTGCCGAACCGGTGACCGTCCCGGTCGGCGGCTCCCCCGTCTTGTGGTGGGAGCCGCCGACCCAGGACGAGACCGCGTCGGCGACGGTGCTACCGGGTCACTCGTTCGTGGTGCTCGACAGCTCGCCCTGACGGTCGCGCAGCATCCGCAGGACGAGGATGGCGGTCGCGAACAGGATCACGGCCGTCGCGCCGGCGGCGACGTGCATGCCGTCGACGAACGCCGACTGCGCGGACTCCAGGAACACCGTCCGGGCCGTCTCCGGGAGGTGCTGGGCCTCCGCGACGGCGGCACCGAGCGTGCCCTGGGCGGACTCGACCTGTTCCGCCGGCAGCATCGATGTGTCGAGGCCGTTCCGGAAGATCGCCATGACGACGCTGCCGAGCACGGCGACGCCGAGTGCGATACCGAGTTCGTATGCCGTCTCGGACACCGCGGAGGCGGCGCCGGCCCGTTCGGGCTCGACGGCGCTGACCACGAGGTCGGAGGTCAGGGTCAGTGCGATACCGACACCGGCGCCCGCGAGGCCGAAGCCGATCACGAACATCGTCGGGGCACCGTCCACGCCGAGCGTGAGCATCAGTGCCGCACCCACAGCCGCGATCGCGAGACCGCCGCCGAGCACGTGCGAGGTGGCCCACCGGCGCACCATCCAGGCCGCCGCGAGTGCGGTGACCGCGCTCATCAGCATGCCGGGCAGCATCAGCACACCCGATTCGAACGCGCTGTTGCCCAGCACCAACTGCAGGTACTGCGAGCCGAAGAACAGCACACCGGCCAGCGCGAAGATGGACAGCAGGTTGGTGAGGACGGCGGTCGAGAACGCCGGCTTGGCGAACAGGCCGATGTCGATCATCGGGTCCTTCATCCCCTTCTGCCTGCGCACGAACACCACACCGGACACGACGCCGACGAGTCCGACGGCGAGCAGCACCGGGTCGACACCGTGCACCACGGTCTCCTTGACCGCGTACACCAGCGGCAGCATCGTCGTCATCGACAGCGCGGCGCTGAGAAGGTCGAAGCGCCCCGGGGCGGGGTCCTTGGACTCGGGAATCACGAGCGGTCCCACGGCGATCAGAACCAGCATCACGGGGATGTTGATCAGGAACACCGAGCCCCACCAGAAGTGCTCGAGCAGCCAGCCGCCGATCAGCGGGCCGGCCGCGGTACCGCCACCGGCCATCGCACCCCACACTCCGATGGCGAGGGTCCGCTGGCGCGGGTCGACGAAGATCGTGCGGATCAGGCCGAGTGTCGCGGGCATCAGCGTCGCCCCCGAGATTCCCTGCAGCACGCGGGCCGCGATCAGCATCTCGGGTGTCGGCGACCACGCTGCGATCAGCGAGGCGATGCCGAATCCGGCGGCGCCGAGGAGCAGCAGACGACGCCGTCCGATCCGGTCGCCGAGCGTGCCCATCGTGATGAGCAGGCCGGCGAGGACGAACGAGTAGACGTCGATGATCCACAGCAGCTGCGTGCTGCTGGGTTCGAGGTCGGCGCTGATGAACGGCAGCGCGAGGTCGAGCACGGTGCCGTCGACGGCGATCAGGAGGACGGCGAAGGCGAGGACGACCAATCCGAGCCAGTCTCGGCGTGATGCGGAGGACTGACCTGGCGCACCGTAGGCGTCGTTGATCCCGCGATCCGTGGAGACAGACATTTATCTTCCTGCGACTTTCCGATTCGAGAGCTGGCACGGCGAGAACCGTCCAGCCGGTACAGTTCCGTTACCTTATCGTGAACCGTCCGGACGGTAAAGTTATTTCCCGGGTACAGTCCCTCTCCATGGCTGCCGGAACGCGCGATCGAATACTCGACGCCCTCGAGAAGCTGCTGCTCGACGTGGGGATAGCCCAGGTGACCCTCGAAGCGGTCGCTACGGAGGCCGGGGTGTCCAAGGGCGGACTGCTCTACCACTTCCCCAGCAAGGAAGCGCTGCTCGCCGCCATGGTGCGCCGGCTCGGCGAACGAGCGGACGCCCAGCTCGCCGACGCCGTCTCCGGCGGCACCTCGCTGTCCGAGTGGTATCTGCAGGTTCCCGACGCGAGCACCACCGAGGAACTCGCCCTCTACCGTTCGACCATCGCCGCGCTACGGAGCGTCGACGGTCAGCACGACGAGATCCAGAAGGCCGTCACCGAAGTGATGCGCGGCTGGGACGAAGGTCTCCAGAGCGAGATCGACGACCCGGTGCAGGCCGAGATCGTGCGCCTCGTCGGCGACGGCATCTACCTGGCCGCTCTGCTCGGGCTCCCCATGCCCGAGCCCGAGCTGTACACGAAGGTCGTCGCGCGGCTGCTGCAGAAGTAGCGGCTCAGGTGAGGTAGCGGTACGCCGGGCTCCCCGGCTCCAGGCGTTCCACCTGCATCCGGGACTGCTCCATCCGCTCGAGCAGCTCGCCGAGCCCCTCGGCCTTGCCGAGTTCGATACCCACCAGGGCGGCGCCGGTCTCCCGGTTGTTGCGCTTCACGTACTCGAACAGGGTGATGTCGTCTTCGGGGCCGAGCACCTCGTCCAGGAAGCGGCGCAGCGCGCCCGGCTCCTGCGGGAAGTCGACGAGGAAGTAGTGCTTCAGGCCGAGATTCACCAGCGAACGTTCCAGGATCTCGCCGTACCGCGAGACGTCGTTGTTGCCTCCGGAGATCAGGCACACCACCGTGGACCCCGGTTCGAACGTGATGTTCCCGAGGGCCGCCACCGACAGGGCGCCCGCGGGCTCGGCGATGATGCCCTCGTTCTGGTACAGCTCGAGCATCGTGGTGCACAGTGCGCCCTCGTCGAGGTTGGCCATCACGAAGCTCTCGGGATCGAGCCGGATCGTGGTGGACCGGTCGGACTGGCCCAGTGACGTGTGCGTCACCACCTCGGCGCCCAGGGCGGACACCACGGCGTAGGGAAGGTCGCCGACCCGCTTCACCGAGGCGCCGTCGACGAACGGGTCGATCTCCGTCAACGTCACGGGACCACCGGCGACCAGGGCCGCCGTCATCGACGCCGCCCCCGTCGGCTCCACCCCGACGATGGCCGTGCGGGGTGCGTGCGCACGCAGATACGTGGCGATGCCGGCGATGCATCCGCCGCCACCGACCGGGACGAGCACGGTATCGGGGGCCGCACCGAGCTGCGCGAGGATCTCGGCGGCGATGGTGCCCTGACCGGCCGCGGTACGGGCGTCGTCGAACGGCGCAACCATCGTCGCGCCCGTCCGCCGCACGTCGGCGGCGGCCGCAGCGGCAGCGGCGTCGTACGTCTCCCCCGTCAGGATCAGCTCGACGAACTCGCCGCCGTGCGCGCGGATGCGATCCCGCTTCTGTTTGGGGGTGTTCGACGGAACGTAGATGCGGCCGGTGATTTCCATTGTCCGGCAGGCGAACGCGACGCCCTGCGCATGGTTGCCCGCGCTGGCCGTCACCACTCCGGCCGCACGCTCGCCGGCATCGAGCTGCGCCATGAGGTTGTAGGCGCCGCGCAGCTTGTAGGAGCGGACGACCTGCAGATCTTCGCGCTTGAGGTAGACGTTCGCACCGGTCAGCGACGACAGGCGCTCGCTCCGCTGCAAGGGGGTCGCGTCGATCACGTGGGAAATTCGCTCGATGGCCGCATCGATGTCGCCCACCGTCAGGGGCGAGGTGATGTTCTGGGCTGCGGTATCGGGCGATGTGGACACCCGGATATGTTCCCACTCTCCAGCCACGGGATACCAGTCGGGTTCAGCCGCGCGGATCGAACTGGGACGGTCGCGGAACATTGCGGACGTTCGACTTCGCCATCTTCACGGCCTCGCCGACACCCCCGTTCATCACCATCTTCGACAACGCCAACGCGAAACCGGTGACCTGCCCGCCAGTGATGGTCGGTGGCAGCGACAACGCCAGCGGGTCGGTGACCAGATCGACGAGCGCCGGTCCGTCGTGATCGAACGCCTGCCGGAGGCCCGATTCGATGTCGGCCGGATCCTCGATCCGGCGGGCGAAGATGCCCAGGGCCGACGCCACCGCCGCGTAGTCGACGGGTGCCACGTCCACCCCGAAATCCGGCAGCCCGTCCACCAGCATTTCCAGCTTGACCATCCCCAGAGTGGAATTGTTGAACACCACGATCTTGACCGGGAGCCGGTACATCGCGACCGTCACCAGTTCCCCCAGCAGCATCGACAGCCCGCCGTCGCCCGACACGGACACCACCTGCCTGCCCGGCGCGCACACCTGGGCGCCGATCGCGTGGGGCAGGGCGTTCGCCATCGATCCGTGCAGGGCCGAGGACAGGAACCGCCGCGACCCGTTCGGTGTCAGGTAGCGCGCCGTCCACACGTTCGACATTCCCGTGTCGGTCGTGAAGATCGCGTCGTCGGCGGCGAGGTCGTCGAGGATCGACGCCGCATATTCGGGGTGGATCGGGATGCGCTGCTTGGCGGGTTTGGTGTACGCACCGACCACCTTGTTCATCAGTGTCCGGTGCTTGTCGAGCATGTCGTCGAGGAATCGGCGATCGTCCTTCCGCCGGATCAACGGGGCGAGGGCACGCAACGTGCTCGCCACGTCGCCGTGCACGGCCAGGTCGACGTTCGTTCTCCGGCCGATTCGTTGTGCGGCCCAGTCGATCTGCGCGGTGCGGACTCCGTCGGGCAGGAACTGGTTGTACGGGAAGTCCGTTCCGACGAGCAGCAGGAGGTCGGCGCCGTGCATCCCGTCGTGCGCCGCCCCGTACCCCAGCAGCCCCGTCATTCCGACGTCGAAGGGGTTGTCGTACTGAATCCATTCCTTGCCGCGGAGCGTGTGGCCGATCGGCGCACCGATCGTGTCGGCCAGGCTCAGCAACTCCTCGCGCGCCTCCCGCACACCCTCGCCGGCGAAGATCGCGACCTTTCCCGCCGCGTTCACGGCGTCGGCGAGCGCCTGCACGTCGGCCTGGTCGGGCACGATCGCCGGTGCGCCGGTCCGCGGCACCGACGGCGCCTTCCCCTCGGCGGGCCGGTCCGCGATGTCGCCGGGCAGCGTGATGACCGCGACACCGGACAGCGCGGTCGCGTGCGCGATGGCGGACGCCGTCACGCGTGGCGCCTGGGCGGGACTTCCGATCAGCTCCGCGTACCGGGAGCACTCGACGAACAGGCGGTCCGGGTGGGTCTCCTGGAAGAAGCCGAGTCCGATCTGCTCGCTCGGGATCTGCGCCGCGATCGCAAGTACCGGCGCCCCCGAGCGGTCCGCGTCGTAGAGGCCGTTGATCAGGTGCAGGTTTCCCGGGCCGCACGAGCCGGCGCACACCGCCAGCTTGCCGGTGACCTGCGCCTCGGCTGCCGCGGCGAACGCGGCGGCCTCCTCGTGACGCACGTGAATCCAGTCGATTCCGCCCTTCGCCGCGCCGCCCGACCGCCGGACCGCGTCGACGACGGGATTGAGGCTGTCGCCCACGATTCCGTAGATCCGCTGGACGCCGGCGTCCTGGAGTTGACGTACCAACTGATCGGCAACGGTTTTCGCTCTCATCGGGCCTCCGGTCGGGGGACGGTCGAACGGCGAAGGACAGCGGGGCGCGGGTCAGGCGGGTTCGAGCACGAACACCGGGATCTCCCGATCGGTATTCTTCTGATACTCGGCGTAGTCCGGGAACGCGGCGACGGCGCGGTCCCACCAGGCGGTCTTCTCCTCGCCCGTCACCTCACGGGCCACCATGTCCTGTGTGGTCGAGCCGTCGCGGAGTTCGACGTGCGGCTCGGCTTTCACGTTGTAGTACCAGACCGGGTTCTTGGGTGCGCCGCCGAGCGAGGCGACGATCGCGTACGTCCCGTCGTGTTCGACACGCATCAACGGCGTCTTGCGGAGTTTGCCGGATTTCGCGCCACGCGTGGTCAGCAGGACGACGGGCCTGCCGCCCAGCGTCGTGCCCTTTGCTCCATCGGTGGATTCCATCAACTCGGCCTGATCTGCTGCCCACTTGGACGTACTGGGCTCGTATTCACCTGTGAGTGGCATGCGTCCAGTCAACACCTGATGCGCGAGAACGCGCCACCGATTCCACCGAACGAGCGCACATGCGAAGAACCACATCCGATTGTTCGTTGCGCCGAACTCCGGGTTCCGAGTACCCTGATCCCACGCGGGGGATGTCCGCTCCCCCGACCCGCGCCAGTGAGGTGACCTGCGATGACGACACACGACGCATGGGTGCGCCGCGAGATTCGCCGCAGCAACCCTGCCCGCACCGTCGATCTCGCCGGCACCGCGTGGCCCCTGTACAAGCTGGAAGCGCTGGCTGTCGCGCTGCTGGTCTTCGTCACGATCCTCGTCGTCACCCAGACACTGCAGGCGGCCGTCCTCACCGCCGCCGCGGTGGCCGTCGTCGTGTGGTGGGCGCGGCGCCTCTACCCGCCGCGCCCCTAGCCGTCACACGGACAGGCAGCTCGGTCCGAGCAGCGCCTTGAGATCGCCCATCAACGCCGACGACGGTTCCACCCGGAGCACGTCGTCCACCTTCCACAACGTGACCTCGGTGCCGCCGATCACCCGCACGTGCACGTCCGAGGTGCCCGGATGGCGCGTGAGGACCTGACGCAGCGCGCCGAGCTTGTCCTTGGTGCACTGACGCAGCGGCAGACTGACCGCCAGCGGCTTCGCGACCCCCACCGCCGAGAGATCCGGCACCGCAAGGTCGTTGGCGATAAGTGAGATCCGGTCGTCACGAATCGACACGCGCGCCTTGACGAGCACGACGGAGTCCTCCGTGACGTCCATCCCGTACACCGAGTAGGCCTGCGGGAAGAACAGCACCTCGATACCACCGGTCAAATCCTCGAGCTGCGCGGACGCCCAGGTGAGACCGTTCTTGTTGATCCTCCGGTTCACCGACGCGAGGATGCCGCCGACGGTGACCTGGGTGCCGTCCTTGATGTCGCCTTCGAGGATGGTCGGGATCGCGATGTCGGACTGCGCCGACAGCACGTGTTCGACGCCGTTGAGCGGGTGCCCGGACACGTACAGTCCCAGCATTTCCCGTTCCAGCGCCAACCGGTGCTTCGAGTCCCACTCTTCCTCGGGGATCTTCACGTTGAAGACCGAGGAGATCGACTCGTCGGCGTCGTCGCCGCCGAAGAGGTCGAACTGTCCGATCGCCTCCGCCTTCTTGGTGCCCATCACCGCGTCGATGGCGTCGGCGTGGACGAGCATGAGTCCCTTGCGCGGATGGCCCAGCGAGTCGAACCCGCCTGCCTTGATCAGCGATTCGGTGACCTTCTTGGAGCAGGCGGCGGCGTCGATCTTGTTGAGGTAGTCGGAGAAGTCGACGAACTTGGACTTCTCCTTGCGCGCCTTGATGATCGAGCCCACGACGTTGGCGCCGACGTTGCGGACGGCGCCCATTCCGAACCGGATGTCCTCACCGACGGAGGCGAAGTTGACCTCCGATTCGTTGACGTCCGGCGGCAGCACGGTGATACCCATCTTGCGGCAGTCCGCGAGGTAGATGGCGGCCTTGTCCTTGTCGTCACCGACCGAGGTGAGCAGACCGGCCATGTACTCGGCCGGATAGTTGGCCTTGAGATACCCGGTCCAGAACGACACCAGGCCGTACCCGGCCGCGTGCGACTTGTTGAACGCGTACCCGGCGAACGGGAGGATGGTGTCCCACAGTGCCTTGATGGCGGGCTCGGAGAATTCGTTGGCGAGCATGCCCTCCCGGAAGCCGGCGTACGCCTCCTCCAGAACCGAGAGCTTCTTCTTACCCATGGCTCGGCGGAGAATGTCGGCCTGTCCGAGCGAGTACCCGGCCACCTTCTGAGCGATCTGCATGATCTGCTCCTGGTAGACGATCAGGCCGTACGTGTCGGCCAGGATCTCCTTCAGGGGCTCCTCGAGTTCCGGGTGGATGGGTTTGACCTCTTGCCGCCCGTTCTTGCGGTCGGCGTAGTCGTTGTGCGCGTTCATGCCCATCGGACCGGGCCGGTACAGCGCGAGCACCGCGACGATGTCCTCGAAACCGGTGGGCTGCATACGGCGCAGCAGGTCGCGCATCGCGCTGCCGTCGAGCTGGAACACGCCGAGAGTGTCTCCGCGCGAAAGCAGTTCGTACGTGGCTTGATCGTCGAGCGCGAGGGTGTCGAGATCGAGGTCGATCCCCCGGTTGGCCTTGATGTTGTCGATGGCGTCACCGATGACGGTGAGGTTCCGCAGTCCGAGGAAGTCCATCTTCAGCAGGCCGATGGCCTCGCACGACGGGTAGTCCCAGCCGGTGATGATGGCGCCGTCCTGGGCGCGCTTCCACACGGGAATCGCGTCCATCAGCGGTTCGGACGACATGATCACCGCGCAGGCGTGGACGCCGGCGTTACGGATCAGGCCCTCGAGTCCCTTGGCCGTCTGGTAGATCTTCGCGACGTCCGGGTTGGAGTCGATGAGGGCGCGAACCTCCACCGCTTCCTTGTAGCGCTCGTGGTTCGGGTCGGTGATGCCGGACACCGAGATGTCCTTGGCCATGATCGGCGGCGGCAGCGCCTTCGTGATCTGGTCGGCGATCGCGAAACCGGGCTGACCGAACTGGACTCGGGCGGAGTCCTTGATGGCCGCCTTCGTCTTGATGGTGCCGAACGTGATGACCTGGGCGACGCGGTCGCTGCCCCACTTGTCCGTCGCGTAGCGCACCATCTCGCCGCGACGGCGATCGTCGAAGTCGATGTCGATATCGGGCATGGAGACGCGCTCGGGGTTCAGGAACCGCTCGAACAGCAGGCCGTGCGGGATGGGGTCGATGTTGGTGATGCCCATCGCGTAGGCGACGAGCGAACCGGCCGCCGAGCCTCGGCCGGGGCCGACGCGGATGCCGACCTCCCGGGCGTGGTTGATGAGGTCGCCGACGACGAGGAAGTAGGCGGGGAAACCCATTTCGAGGATGACGCCGATCTCGTAATCGGCGCGGGCGAGGTACTCCTCGGGGGGTCCGTCGGGGAACCGGCGGTCCAGTCCGCGCATGACCTCCTTGCGCAGCCAGGTGCCCTGCGTCTCGCCCTCGGGGACCGGGAAGATCGGCATCCGGTCGTGGTGCGCCCACACGTCGTCGTACGACTGGACCCGCTCGGCGATCAGCAGTGTGTTGTCGCACGCGCCGGGCACCTGGTCGTCCCACAGCGCCCGCATCTCCGCGGCCGGCTTCAGGTAGTAGCCGTCGCCGTCGAATTTGAACCGGGTGGGGTCGGACAGTGTCTTACCGGTCTGGATGCAGAGGAGGGCCTCGTGGTTCTCCGCGGCTTCCTTGGTGACGTAGTGGCAGTCGTTGGTGGCGAGCGGCGGAATCTCGAGCTTCTTGCTGATCTCGAGCAGGCCCTCGCGCACCCGTCGCTCGATCGACAGTCCGTGGTCCATCAGCTCGAGGAAGAAGTTGTCCTTGCCCCAGATCTCCTGCCACTTGGCGGCGGCCTCGAGCGCCTCGCGGTCGTGGCCGAGTCGCAGCCGGGTCTGGATCTCACCGGACGGGCAGCCCGTGGTCGCGATGATGCCCTCGTGGTGGGTGGCGATGAGCTCTTCGTCCATCCGCGCCCACTTGCCGAGCTGGCCCTCGATCGACGCGAGCGAGGACAGCTTGAACAGGTTCCGCAGACCGGTCGCGTTCTCCGCGACCATCGTCATGTGGGTGTACGCACCGCTACCGGAGACGTCGTCGGACTTCTGGCTGCGGTCGCCCCACAACACGCGCTTGGTGTTGAAGCGGGACTCGGGCGCGATGTACGCCTCGATGCCGATGATCGGCTTGATGCCCTGCTTCTTCGCGACGTTGTAGAACTCGCTGGCGCCGTACATGTTGCCGTGGTCGGTCATGCCGACCGCCGACATCCCCAGTCGCTCGGCCTCTTCGAACAGGGGGCCGACCTTGGCCGCACCGTCGAGCATCGAGTACTCGGTGTGATTGTGCAGATGTACGAACGAGTCAGCCACGTGCGCCTCTCTGAAGGTCTGGGAGCCTCACGAGTGTAGGCCCTCGGACCGACAGCACCGGTCGCCGACGGCGGGTGTCGGAGAAGTCGTGACGCGAGTTACTGGACGGGCGCCTGGGACGGTTCGGTATTTCGCCGCTCGCGCCGGACCCGTACCAGCGCATCGGTACTGAAGATCGCGAGTGCCACCCAGATCAGCGCGAAACCGATCCACCGCGACGCGGGCATGTCCTCGTGAAGAACGGCGACACCCCACGCCATCTGCAGCGCCGGTGTCAGGTACTGCAGCATGCCGAGTGTGCGCAACGGCACCCGTTGCGCGGCCGCGCCGAACAGCAACAGCGGCAGCGCGGTCACCGGTCCCGCGGCCAGCAGCAGCAGGGTGTGACCGATCCCGAACCCGAGGAACGTGCCGGCCCCGGTGAGGGCGAGGAACACGAGGTAGCCGATCGCGACGGGCGCGGCCACGATTCCCTCGGCGGTCAGGCTCGTCCGCGGGTCGAGCGGCATCACCTTCTTGCACAGCCCGTACAGGGCGAACGACGCGGCCAGGGTCAGCGCGATGTACGGCGGATGCCCGTAGTCGACGGTGATCACGATCACCGCGGTTGCGGCGAGCGCGAGGGCGACGATCTGGGCGGGGACGAGCCGTTCCCGGAAGATCACGACCCCGAGCAGCACGCTCACCAACGGGTTGATGAAGTAGCCGAGCGCGGTCTCGACCACCCGGTCCGAGGTGACCCCGTAGATATAGGTGCCCCAGTTCACCGCGATGGCCGTCGACGCGGCCGAGACCAGGAGCCAGGTGCGCACACTCAGCCCGCGCAGCGACCGGAGCCGGCCCGAGACCGCGAGGACGACGAACATGAGCGCGAGCGTCCACACCACCCGGTGCGCGAGGATCTCCACCGACCCGGCCGGGCCGAGCAATCCGAAGAACGCCGGGAACGCGCCCCACAGCACGTAGGCGCCGACTCCGCAGGCGGCGCCCACGGTTTCCGCCTTCCTCGCCTTCACGAACCGCTCCCCGGGACGATGCCGTCGTCGGGGCCGGGCGCGACGATCTCGACCTGCTCCGGCAGCAGCGGGCGCACGGCGAACCGCCCGGCGACGGCGTCGGCTCCGAGTGCCTCGACCGCCCGGACGTCCGGGGCGGACCGCAGCGCGGTGAGGGCTTCGTGATCACCGCGGACGACGACACCGATCACGCACGCGCAGTTCCGGGCGAGTTCCTCCGACGACACCGCCGCGATCTGCGCCTGCCGCTCCGTTTCGCCCGTCATCGCCTGGGCGCGTCCGGCGGCCAGGACGCTCGCCCGTGCGAGCGCCGCATCGCCTGCCGCGACGGACACGGGAACGAGGGGTGTCTGCACCCGGTCCAGGGGCACACGGAAGAGAACCTGCGACACCCGGGTGCCGGAGGCGGCGTCCCGGACGACCTCCGTCGTCACCGGACGCGTGAACGACACCAGCGCCCAGTGCTCTCGGCGCCCGTCCGCCGCGTCGAGTGATCGGTCCGCCCGGGCCAGGAAATCGGCCACCACTTCCCCGTTGTCCGGGCCCAGCGTGTCCGTCGACACGGGTGCCCGGCGGACAGGGTGCAGTGCTCCGAGCACGACCGTCACCGCGATCAGGACGACGGCGGTGAGCACTGCCGGCACCGCCGGACCGCTCGGGTGCGGGTGCCTCAAATCAGCTCGCCCGCAGAACCCCGAGAGCGTCCTCGAGATCCTTCGGATACTTGGACGTGATCTCGACCCACCGCCCGTCCGCGGGATGCGCGAAACCGAGCGACCGGGCGTGCAGCCACTGCCGCTCCAGCCCGAGACGTTCCGCCAACCGCGGATCGGCCCCGTACGTGAGGTCGCCGCAGCACGGGTGCCGCAGTGCGGCGAAGTGGACGCGGATCTGATGGGTCCGGCCCGTTTCGAGGTGGATGTCCAGCAGGCTCGCCGCCTGGAACGCCTCGACCGTGTCGTAGTGCGTGATGCTGGGCTTGCCGTCCGCGGTGACGGCGAACTTCCAGTCGTTGCTGCGGTGCCTGCCGATCGGCGCGTCGATGGTTCCGCTGCTCGGATCCGGGTGACCCTGCACCAGCGCGTGGTACCGCTTGTCGATGGTCCGCTGCTTGAATGCGCGCTTGAGGAGTGTGTAGGCGCGTTCCGACGTGGCCACCACCATCACTCCGGACGTGCCGACGTCCAGCCGATGCACGATGCCCTGGCGCTCGTGCGCACCGGACGTCGAGATCCGGAAGCCTGCGGCGGCGAGTCCGCCGATCACCGTCGGACCGGTCCAGCCCACACTGGCGTGGGCGGCGACACCGACCGGTTTGTCGACGGCGACCACGTCGTCGTCGGCGTACAGGATTTCCATGCCCTCGACGGGTTCCGCCTCGATGGTCAGCGGACGCGGCGGTTCGGGCAGTTCCACCTCGAGCCAGGCGCCTGCGGACAGGCGATCCGACTTGCCGACGGGCGCGCCGTCGACGAGCACCGAGCCTTCCTCGGTGAGCTGAGCCACCGCGGTGCGCGACAACCCGAGTAGTCGAGCGAGTCCGGCGTCGACCCTCATCGCTTCGAGCCCGTCCGGGACCGGCATCGATCGTGTTTCCCTCACTTCTCTACCCCCTTACGTGTTCCGTCCGGTTCCAGCCCGATCAGGGTGAGCACGACGAGCAGGATCGCACCGCACACGATGCCGGAATCCGCCACGTTGAACACCGGCCACCAGCCGACGGACACGAAATCGACGACGTGCCCCTGCATCACTCCCGGCGCCCGGAAGAACCGGTCGACGAGGTTGCCGAGGGCGCCGCCGAGTACCAGCCCCAGACCGAGCGCCCACCACGGCGACCGCAGCGTGCGGCCGATGCGGACGACGCCGATCACCACACCCACGGCGACGAGCGTGAGGAGCCACGTCATGCCGGTGGCCATCGAGAACGCCGCGCCCGGGTTGCGCACGAGCCGCAGCGAGACGATGTCCCCGATCAGCCAGACCGGCCGGCCGGGCTCGATGTTGGCGACGGCGAGGATCTTCGTCAGCAGGTCCGTGGCCAGGACGACACCTGCGATCACGAAGAGCAGCAGCCTGCGCTGATGCTTCACCGGCTGCGGCGGTGCGCTGCCGGACGGGTCACCGTCGTTTCGGTCTTCGGCGTCGGTCTCGTTCTCTGCCGTGGGGTCTTGACTCACCCGTTCATCATCCACTACGGAGGCAAGCCTCCGTTCACGCGCTCCCGCGCGCACTAACCTGGGGGCGTGCCACTGTTCTCGAAAGCTCTGCGACCCGGATTCTGCCTACTCGCCGCAACCCTCTCCCTGGTCGCTCTGACCGCCGGGTGCGGAGATGACGGCGACTCCTCGGAGTCGAACCCCGCAGGGTCCACGTCCACGCCCGCCGAAGTGACCGTCCCGATCTCCGCGACCACCGTCGAACTGATCCAGCCCGGCGAGGAGCCGCGCGAGGTGATCCAGCGCAGACCGCCGGTGGGGGTCACGCAGCAGGTGCAGTTGATCACCGACGCACAGGTGTTCCAGCAGATCGACGACCAGCCCGCCCAGGACTTCTCCTCACCCGAGATCACACTTCCCCTCACCGCCGCCGTCGGGCAGTCGACCGACGACACCGACGGCGGCACCACGGTCGACCTCACGCTCGGTGACGTCACCAGCCCCGACGACCGGCTCGGCAGCGCGCTCGAGGCCAGTGCCGGTTCGGGCGCCGGATTCACCGTCGACCCCACCGGTGCGATCACCGCACTGCGACTGCGTCCGGACGCCGAAGCTCAGGACATCGCCCGTTCCGCGATCGAGCAGGCGTTCTACCAGGCCGTGTACCGCACCGTCCCGTTTCCGGCGGAGCCCGTCGGTGTGGGCGCCCAGTGGACGATCCACCAGCAGGTGATGAGCGGCATCGCCCTCGACCAGACCACGGTGGCCACCCTGACCGCCCGGGACGGCAACCGCCTCACCGTCGACTACACGATCGACCAGAAACCGAAGTCCCCCGTCTGGGAGCTGCCCGGGGAGGCGGGCACGCTGAACGTCGACCAGTACGTGATGCAGGGCTCGGGCACCATGACCGTCGACCTCGGCCTTCCGCTGCCCGTCACCGGGACGGTGACCGTGCGCGGTGACCAGGAGTACAGCGACCCGGACGGCTCCACCCGCCTGCACCAGACCACGTCGAACTCGGTCCGGTGGGGGTCCTGATGCGCCGCGGAACCGTCGCCGCATCCTGTTCCCTCTTCGCGGTGCTCGCACTGTCGGCGTGCTCGTCGACCGCGTCCGGCGACTCCGGTGCCGGCGCATCACTCGCGCCGCTCGGACCGGTGGTGACCGTAGCGCCGGATGCGGCGGGCACACCGTTCACCGATCGGGGCGCGCTGAAGGCGGCTCTCCTCGACGTCGGGGACCTTCCCGTCGGCTTCACCCCCGTGCCCGATCCCGAGGACGATCTGGGGCTGCCTCCGGCGTCGGGGTCGGCGGACTCCGACAAGTCGAGCACGGATCCCGCGGAATGCGGCGCCGTGCTGTCGCCCGTCGCGGATCAGCGTGCGGGCGCGGTGGCGTCGGCGTCCGGCTGGTTCACCGGCCCCGGCTTCGCGACCATCGACCAGGACGCGGCCAGTTACGGCACCGGCGCCGACGCCTCCGCGGCGTTCGCGGCGGTGCAGGACCGGCTGGTGGGATGCACCGAGTACACCGGCACGGACGCCGACGGCGTGCAGGTGCAGTACCGGGTCGGCGGCCGCGAGCAGCAGCCCGCGGGTGACGCATCGGTGGCGTTCCGGCTCGTCACCACCAGCGAGGGCGTCAGTCTGGTYTCGGACGTGGTGGTGGTCGTCGTCGGGAGCACCGTCACTCAATTGGTCGCGACGGGCCAGGACCCGATCGACGCCGGCGTCCTCGGCGACCTGACGGCCACCGCCGTCGCGAAGCTCGCACCCGCCCCCGCCGGCTG
The DNA here is from genome assembly GCF_056402775.1 of Rhodococcus sp. P3_B8. Classification (NCBI taxonomy): domain Bacteria; kingdom Bacillati; phylum Actinomycetota; class Actinomycetes; order Mycobacteriales; family Nocardiaceae; genus Rhodococcus; species Rhodococcus sp. P3_B8. Next base: position 1,338 of record NZ_JBFUGT010000071.1, on the reverse strand, counting down.
AACCGACCAGGCCACGAACCATCGATGCCGGTGTCCCCGAGGGGACACCGGCATCGATGGTAGAACGCGGCGATCCGTCAGGACCGCGTCATTCGGCCTGGAATCAGGCAGGGCATGCAGGCGAGGTCAGCTGCGCGAGCGACACGATCTGGCATGCGGTGATCTTCGACAGCTTCCACGTTCCGTTCTCGCCGGGAACGAAGATGGCCGGGACGCCACCCTGCTGGACCTGGCCGTTGACGGTCAGCTGCAGCTGGCCGCTGGCGGTGCCGTCACCGTTGTCGATGACCGGGTCGAGAACGGTGACCTCGGCGTTGTTGGCCTTGGCTGCGGCGGCGACCTGGTTGATGAGCTCCGGATCCTGCTCCGAGCCCTCGACCATCGCGGACTTGACCTCGAGCGGCGTGGCCGGATCGAGGCCCTGCACCAGAAGCGCGTTGAGATCGGCCGCGGTGGGCACCTCGATGGCTTCCGAGGTCTCGGCAGCTGCGGAAGTCGTCGTCGTGGTCTTGGTCGCCGTGTCGCTCTCGTCGGAGCCACACGCGGACATCGTGAGGGCTGCGGCGATTGCTACTCCGGCAACCGTGATCTTACGAAGCTTCAACTCRATAACCTCTTCATTCTCGGTGTTCGTTCTCGGACGATCTGAGCATCTATCGCTACCCGGGCCAACATTACCCAAGGGTAAGCATCAGCGCCCGAGGCTACCTTCTCGTGGAGCCGGTCTCCACTCCTTCGTCCGGGCGGTGGGTCCGGTCACTCGAGCGAGCCTTCCACATCGGCCTGTTCGAGTTGTGCGTCGTCCTCCTTGAAGGTCCGCGCCTTCCCCGGACCCGTTGTGCGCGTTTCGAATCGGACGGTCACGACACCGTGACCCGCCCCCTGCACCCAGCCGTGACCGAAGTCCGGGTGCGTCACGTCGAGACCGGGATGCCACCGGGTGTCGATCGCCCGGGCGGGTGCGGGTGTGGGCGCGGAGAGGCCGTCGTCGGCGCCCGCCTCCGTGATCTTCGACTCCTGATAACCCGGGACGTCCAGGTCCAGTTCGGGGAACAGCGAGCCCTGGCGGACCGTCGACAGTCCGGCGAATCCCACCCCGACCAGACGCACCGGCCCGAGTTCGAGCGGATCGATCACCTGCCGCTGCGCCGCCGCGACGAGGATCTGACGGTCGAGGGTCGCGTAGGGCAGCGTGACCGAGCGCGTCACGATGCTCATGTCCGCCTTCTTCAGCTTCAGCACCACCGTCCGCGCGGCCCGGCCGTCCTTCTGCAGGCGCCCGAACGCGGACGCAGCGCTCGACTCGACGGCACCGCGCAACTCCGCCATCGTGACGAT
>NZ_JBFUGT010000070.1:0-29141 GCF_056402775.1 Rhodococcus sp. P3_B8 | reverse complement strand
GAAGAGGATGAAGTTCGAATCCGCGCCGAGTCCGGCGGCAAGGAGCAAGCCACCGATCTGCGGTGCGGCGACGGCTCCGACGCGGCCGACGCCGAGCGCCCAGCCGAGGGCCGTGCCCCGCAGATAATCGGGGTAGTAGGACGCGACCGCGGCGATGATGAGGCACTGGGTTCCGTGTGTCCCGACGCCGGCGAGCACGAATATGACGTAGACCAGCGCCACGGGTGGGGCGGTGAGCAACGTCAGCAGGGCGAGACCCGCGAGGAGTGCGGCGACGATGCTCGTGGGGATCGTGCCGAACCGGACGCCGCCCCACGCGGTGACGAACGAGCCCGCGACGGCGCCGAGGTTGAGAGCGAGGGCGAACGTGAGCGCGCTGCCGAGATCGGTGCCCTCGCCCTGCATGAGTTTTGGCAGCCACGTGCCGAGGCCGTACCAGGCGAGCAGGGTGACCACCGTGGCGAGCGCGAACATGATACTGACGGAACGGAACCGGGTACCGAGCAGTGCGCTGAAGCCGGTTGCCGGCCGCACCTCCGCCGACGTCACCGCCGCAGTGTGGTCGGGCAGCGTCTTCCACGCGATCGGAACCAGCAGGATCAGCGGGACGAGCGCGAAGGCGAACATCGGCTGCCAACCCCAGTTCGGGATGACGGGGATGCCGAGCAGCGCCGCGATCGAACCGCCGATGGGAACACCGGACATCATCATCGTGGCCACCGCGGCGCGCCACTTCGCAGGAATCAGTTCTGCAGCAAGCGCATTGGAGGTGGGCACGAGGCCGCCCAGGCCGAGTCCGGCGATTAGACGCAACGCGCCGAACACGACGGGTCCGGTCGCCAGCGCACACAGCGCGGTGAACACGGACAGGACGATCGCGCACCCGATCACCGCACGCTTGCGTCCCACCACGTCCGAGAGGCGTCCCGCGAGCACCGCGCCGATCATCATTCCGAGGAATGCGAGGCTGCCGAGGGTGCCCGCGGTCGCGGCGCTGATGCCCCACTCCTTCTGCAGGCTCGGAATGACGTTGCCGTAGACGATGAGGTCGTAGCCGTCGAAGACCACGAAGAGCCAGCAGACGACGACGGCGATCGCGGCGTTGCGGTCCAATCCGACACGGTTCGTCGGCGGCACCGTAGTGGTGGCAGTGAGGGGCATGAATCGAGGGTGATGCGGCGCACAGCTCCCGTGCAATAAAGTTCTGCTGTGCAGAAGAAGCGAACGATCGAAAAGCCGACGTACATGTTGGAGTCCGTCGACAACGCGTTGCGCCTGCTGCAGATGCTGCGCGACGTCGGCGGGCTGCGGCTCAAGGACGCTGCGGAGGAACTCGGCATCGCGCCGTCCACCGCGCACCGGCTGCTGGCGATGCTGGTGTACCGAGGGTTCGCCGTTCAGGACGAGAAACGCATGTACCACCCCGGGTCGGCGATGGGCGCCGGCCCGGCCCAGCGCGGGTGGACCCGCGAGTTCACCGACCTCTGCAGGCCCCACATGGAAGCCCTCGCGATCCTGTGCGGCGAGACCGTCAACCTCGTGATCCGCGTCGGCACCCAGGCGCGCTTCCTCTCGTCCGCCGAGTCGACCGGGATGTTGCGCGTCGGCGACCGGCAGGGGCAGGTCCTCGACGCGGAATTGACTGCGGGAGGACGCATTCTGCTGGCAGAACTGCCGAAGGAGACCCTCGAACAGCTGTACCTACGGCCCGCGGATCTGGCCGGCGACGACCGCGAGTGGGGCGACCGCCGCCTGTCGCCCGACGACTTCGAGCGGTTCCGGCGGGAACTGTCCGCCGCCCGCGCCGTCGGATTCGCCGTCAACGTGCAGCAGACCGAGGAAGGGGTCGCGGCGTTCGGTGTCGCGATCCGGAACCGGGCTCGCACGGCCGTCGGGGCGCTGACGGTGGCCGTGCCCATCACCCGCTTCCGGCAGCACTCGCAGGGACCGCTGGTGTCGCAGATCAAGAACGCGATCCGCGAACTCGAGGTGGACATCGCCGACCTCGAACCCTGACGGTAATTCTGGACAGAAGAATTCTCTATCGGTCGGGACGCCGACCCTCCTAGCGTCGACGCCATGACCGCTACCGAACCGCACGTCGACGACGCTCCGGAGCTGACACAGCTCTACCACGATTTCGAGACCGAGCACCTGAATCCGTTGTGGACCCAGCTCGGTGATCTGATGCCGATGACGCCGACGTCGCGGGCGGTGCCGTTCGTGTGGAAGTGGTCGACGTTGTATCCGTTGGCGCGGCGGGCCGGGGATCTGGTGCCGGTCGGCCGGGGTGGGGAGCGGCGGGCGATCGCCCTGGCGAACCCGGGGTTGGGTGGGGTGCCGTATGTGACGCCGACGTTGTGGGCGGCCATCCAGTATCTGGGTCCGAAGGAGGTGGCCCCCGAGCACCGGCACGCGCAGAACGCGTTCCGGTTCGTCGTCGAGGGGGAGGGGGTGTGGACGGTCGTCAACGGGGATCCGGTGGCGATGCGGCGCGGCGATTTCCTGTTGACCCCGGGTTGGCATTTCCACGGTCACCACAATGAAACCGATCAGCCGATGGCCTGGATCGACGGCCTGGACATCCCGTTCGTGCATTACACCGACACCGGGTTCTTCGAATTCGGGTCCGAGAACGTCACCGACGACTCCACCCCGGATGTGTCCCGGTCGGAGCGGTTGTGGGCGCATCCGGGGCTGCGGCCGCTGGTCGGGCTGGACGCGAAGGCGTCGTCGCCGATCGCGGCGTACCGGTGGGAGCACACCGACGCCGCGCTGCGCGAGCAACTGGCATTGGAGGACGAGGGGTACGCGGCGACCACCGAACCCGGTCACGCCGCGGTCCGCTACACCAACCCGACCACCGGCGGCGACGTGATGCCCACGATCCGCGCCGAGTTCCACCGCCTGCGCGTCGGCGCCCGCACCCGGCCCCGCCGCGACGTCGGATCGACCGTCTACCAGGTGTTCGACGGTTCCGGGCGGTTCGTCCTCGGCGGCGAGAGCCGTGAGGTCGGCACGGGGGACATGATCGTCGTCCCGTCCTGGACGGAGTGGTCGATCGAGGCCGACACCGAGTTCGACCTGTTCGCGTTCTCCGATGCCCCGATCGTCGAGCGCCTGCACTTTGATCGCACGTACATCTCCGAAGGAGCCTGAAAATCCCATGAAGCTTGCCACCCTGCGCCGCGCCGGCGCCACCGTCGCCGTCCGCGTCGATTCCGACACCACCGCCACGATCATCGACGGGTACCCGGACCTGTCCGCCCTGCTGGCCGACCCTGACTGGAAAACCGTCGCGGCGAATGCGTCCGGTGCCACCGTCGATCTCGACGGGGCCGATTATTCCCCGGTGGTCCCGAACCCGGGGAAGATCATCTGCGTCGGCTTGAACTACGCCAACCACATCCAGGAGATGGGCCGGGATCTGCCCGAGTACCCGACCCTGTTCGCGAAGTTCAAGGAGGCGTTGACCGGTCCGTACGACGACGTGATCGTCCCCTCGTATGCCGCCGCCCAGTTGGATTGGGAGGGGGAGTTGGCGTTCGTCGTCGGCAGGCAGGCGTACCAGGTGCCGGAGGCGGACGCCGAGCAGTACATCGCCGGGTATTCGGTGATGAACGATTACACGATGCGCGACTACCAGTACCGGACGTTGCAGTGGGATCAGGGCAAGACGTTCGAGAAGACCAGTGGTTTCGGGCCGTTCCTGACGACCGCCGACTCGTACACGTTCGGCGGGACTCTGGTCACGAAATTGGAGGGGCAGGTGGTGCAGTCCACCACCACCGACGATCTGGTGTTCACCCCGGCCAGGCTGGTGGAGTACATCTCGCACATCGTGACGTTGCAGCCCGGTGACGTGGTGATCACCGGCACCCCGGGCGGGGTGGGGCACGCCCGTAAGCCCGGTCTCTACGTTCAGGACGGGCAGACCGTCGAGGTCACCATCGAGGGCCTGGGCACCGTCCGCAACACGACGATCGTCAAATAAGGGGTGCACCCGGTGGGTTTCCACGATCTCGACTTGTCCGAGCGGCTGCTGATCGCGCGCCGCGGCACCGCGTACTTCGCGCAACGCCTGGCCGAGCTGTCCGACGAGCAGCTGTCCGAGCCGACCGGGTTGGCGGGGTGGTCGCGGCGACACCTGGTGGCGCACGTCGGCTATAACGCGGCCGCGTTGTGCCGGTTGCTGGACTGGGCCGCGTCGGGCGTGGAGACCCCGATGTATGCGTCGCCGGAGCAGCGGGGCCGGGAGATCGCCGAGGGCGCCACTCTGTCGGCGGCGGCGCTGCGGAACCTGTTCGACCACACCGTCGCCCGGCTCGACGAGAAGTGGCGCAACCTGCCCGCCTCGGCGTGGGATGCGCAGGTCCGCACCGCGCAGGGCCGTCTGGTGCCGGTGTCGGAGACGGCGTGGATGCGCACCCGCGAGGTGTGGATCCACGCCGTCGACCTCGGCAACGGCGGCCGGTTCGGCGACTTCCCCGACGTGGTCCTCGAGTCGCTGCTCACCGACATCGTCGGGATGTGGCAGAAGAAGGACCTCGGCGCCGGCCTGATACTCGCGGTCGACGGAGGTGAACCGGTTGCCGTGCAGCCGGATTCACCGCCTGCCGAGAAGGTGTCCGGGCCCCTCGCCGCGGTCGTGCGGTGGGCCGCCGGACGCGGCACCGTCGTCGTGAACATCGACGGTGAAGTCGGGGAACCGCCCCGTTGGCTTTGATTGACGAAGGCGATGATGTCTTGACTACGTGCAGGTTTGGCCATTGCTCCGGCTAGCCGGCGACGGGTACCCGTGTGCCGAGAGTGGTGGCGGCGCGACGGACTTCGGGGATCAGGTGGTCGATCTGGGTGTCGGTCAGTGTGTCGGCGGGTCCGGTGACGCCGAGGACGGCGACGAGGGTGCCGTCGGAGGCGCGGACCGGGGCGGTGACGGAGGCGATGCCGTAGAGGCGTTCGCTGACCGACACGGCGAAGCCATCGCTGCGGATCTTGTCGAGTTGGGCGAACAGTTCCGCTTTCGACACGGTCGCACCGCTGGCCAATGCCATGTCGCCGATACCGCCGAGGATCTCGTCGACCTCCGCGGTGTCGAGATGAGCGAGGATCGTCTTCCCGGCGCCGCCCAGGTAGAGCGGCAGGCGCTCACCGACGGGGAGGATGTAGTTGAGCGGATGGTCGCTTTCCACCCGCGCGATGAGCACTCGGGAGGACTCGACCTTCACATACATCGACGCGGTGAACCCCGTACTCGCGGCGAGCTGCTGCAGCATGGGCTGGGCAAGGACACTGAGCGGGTTGGTGACCATGAACGCGTGCGCGACCGCGAGCGCAGCGGGCCCGGCGGTGTAGGTGTCGCCGATGCGGGCGGCGTACCCGCGTTCGAGGAGCACGCCGAGGATCCGTTGCACGGTGGCGACGTGCAGTGAGGCGTGGCGGGAGACTTCGCTGAGCCGCAGGGGCTGCTTGGCCTCCTGGAGGACACCGAGCACGTCGAACGCGCGGTCCAGTGATCGCATGTTGTTGGTCGGCGCCGCCATGTTTCCTCCTCGATTCACCTACTTTCGATGAAACTTATCATTGTGCGATAAGCCTGTCAGCGGATGGCGGTCGCGTTGCAGGGCGAACCGACCCCGCCGACGAAGTTGAGCGGTTTGACGGTGACCAGGGCGTCCCAGGTGTGGGTGCGGCGGCTGTCCTCGACGAGTGCGGTGAGGTTCCACAGTTCGCCGAGGGGGACACCGAGTTTGCCGATCAGTTCCTGGTGCATCATGCCGGCATCCTCGGGGGCGGACTCCGTGAACGGGCTGTCTGGGAGGACGGGGAGAACTTCGACGGCGAAGGTGTCGGTGCCGAAGAGGGCGATCTTGTTGTTCCACAACCACTGTGCGAGGTAGCGGCTCTGTGCGAAGCCGGTGGAACGGCGGCCGGTCCGGACCTCGTTGCGTTGGTCGTCGGTGGCGGTGAGGTACCAGTGCGCCCAGCCGGTGTGGACGAGAATCAGGTCACCGCCGCGGATCTCGCAGCCTTGGCGCTGCGCGGCGGCGTCCAGGTCGGCAGGGTCGAGCGCCGGACCCAGGGTGTGGTCGAGGGGATGCCCGCGTTCGGCGTGAAGCGCTTCGAGGTCGAGGAGCAAGCCGCGGCCGACGATCGGGTCCTGCGACCAGGCCTGGATCCCGAGCGCCGGGGACCCTTCGGTGACCTGGTCGTCGGGAATGCCGCCATAGAAGCCGTGCCCGGACACCCGTCGGTGGCGCAATCCGTCGAGGTGACTGCTGGCTTGCAGGTAGAAACCGTCGAGGAGGTCGTCGCGGGATTCGGCGTGCGCGGAGACGATGGTGTGCTTCGGCGCCGTGCGCGACCGGGCCATCGGTGGGTCGAACGCGCCGAGCGGATAGTCGAGGGCGAACACCGCACCCCGGGTGACCAGGGTGGCGGCGTCGCGGACCTGCCCGGGGCCGGCGAAGTTCGCCGTCCCCCGGTCCCGGTTGTCGAAGACTCCCCAACTCGACCCGGCCGGGGCGCCGTCGGTGCGGGCGCACAGGTCGGCGTAGGTGGAGTCGGCACCGATCGTGCTCATCCGCCTGGTCATCCGACGTGTTCGGCGGTGCGGGCGGGAGAGTCCTCGTTTCCGAGGGCGTCCTCCTCTCCGCCGTGGTGGAAGTACGACAAGACGAAGGCGAGCAGTCCGGCGATGCCTGCGGCACCGTAGGCGTAAGGGGCGAGCAGTTCCTCGACGTGGGTGACGACGACGCCGTCTCCGAGGATCAGTCCGACGGATTGGCCGAGCACGATCGCCAGTCCGCCGAGCAGGAACGCGACGACGCTGATGCGGAAGAGGGTAGAGAAGCTTTTCTGGAACATGACGTGTCCTGTCGCGGGATTAGACGGGGAGGAGGCCGAGGGCGATCAGTACCCCGATGCCGAGGATGGGAATGCAGTAGTACTTCAGGAGTGGCATGAAGATCTTCGACGGGTCGATCCGGGCGATACCGGAGGCGACGTAGATGGGAGCGCCCGAGGGCGGGGAGGCGCCCTCGGTGGACGCGAAGACCAAGACGGCGGCCGCGGCGACGGGGGCGGCGATACCGGTGCCGACCAGGGCGGCGACGGCGACGGGGCCGACCGAGGCCATGGTGGCAGAGGCGGTCAGCGGGATCGCGATGATGACGATGATGATCCCGACGAGGATCGCCATCAGCCAGGACGGTGCGCTGAGGCTTTCGAGCATCGCGGTCAGCTGCTGAGGCAGTTTCAGCTTGGCGAGCACCGCCGACGCGGAGAACGCGGCAACGATGGTGATACCGATGACGCCGAACTGGGGGGCGGCGTCGCCGAGGACTTTCCACCAGCCCGTGCTGGTTTTGGGCAGGTGCCGGCGCCCGAGGAAGAGCACCAGCAGGATCATCAGGACGGGGATCCAGGTGATCAGGCTCAGAGCACTCGACATCACCAGGTCGGTGTAGTGCGCGATGGGTGCGGCGATCGGACCGCGGGTGAGCAGCAGCGGGATCAGGATCGGGACGAACAGCAACAGCGAGGTCCACCCGACCCGCAGGCTCCGCTTGACCGGGATCCGGTCCTCCGGGGCGATCGGCTGCAGGCCGTTCTTGCGGACCAGGTAGTAGCTCAGCACCAGCCGGTAGCCGAGGCACCAGAGGCCGGCGATGGCGAGCGGAACGATGATGTCGTCCGCGGCCATCATCCCGGTGACGGTGCTCGACCCGACCAGGATGAACATGGTCGCACTGAACGGGAACGTCACGCCCATGCCCGCGCAGCCGGCGACCACCGTCGCGGACAGTTCGCCGCTCACGCCGGAGCGTTTCATCCACGGCACGGTGACCGAGCCGACCGCGGCGGTGACCGAGGCACCGACATGCGCGATGGCACCGAACATGCCGCCGGCGACGGTGGACGTGTAGATCGGGCCGCCGCGCAGGCGGCCGAGGAACGAGTTGAGGATGTCGATGAGCCGGTCCAGCACCGGGGTCTTCGCGAGGATGAAGCTCATGAAGATGAACGCCAGCCCGGCGAAGGTCACTTCCTCCTGCATCGAATTGACGAATCCCTCCCACATGTACTTCGGGGCGTCACGGCCGGCGAAGGCCCCGACGACGACGAACCCGACGATCATCGCCTCACCGATGTTGCGTTTGAGCACCGCATTCCAGAAGACGATGGACGCGATGAACGCCAGCAACGCCCAGATGGCAATCATGCCGCGACCTTACGGGCGGCGATGATCGCGGCGCGACGCTGCGCCTCGTCGGCTTCGACCGCCCGGCCACCCGCAAGGCTGGTGAACGCTTCGGCCGCCGGGATGATGATGACGCCGTCGTCGTCCGCGACGACCAGATCGCCGGGTGCGCAGACGACACCGCCGACCGCGACCGGGACGTCGATCTTGCCGGGGCCGTCCTTGTAGGGGCCGGACGGGTTCACCGCGCGGGCCCACACACCGAATCCGATCTCCTGCAGGACATCGATGTCGCGGGCGGCGCCGTCGATGATCATGCCGACGCAGCCGCGGGAGCGGGCGCGTTCGGCGATCAACTCACCCATCAAGGCCCGGTTCTGGTCGCCCTGTCCGTTGATGACAATCACCTCACCAGGCTGCACCTTCGCCAGCGCCTCGTGCAGCGCCTTGTTGTCGCCGGCCCGGGTCCACACCGTGCGGGCACGGCCGACGATCCGTGCACCCTTCCACATGGCATGGATACCCGAATCGACCATGCCCATGCGCTGGCGGGCGTCGCCGATGTTGGCGACCGGGAGCCCGGCGTAGGCCTCGAGCAACTCGTCGGTGGCGCGTCCATTCGCATCGGCGAGGGTGCGGTGCACCTCGACCGTCGCGGACGCGAGGACGGGGCGGACCCCAAGGATGTCGAGGAGCTCGACCGAGGCGGCCGCCTCCACCGAGCGTCGGGCGGCGTGCTTGCGGGTGCCGTCCCGCAGCCGGTCCAGGGCCGAGAAGCTGCCGGACAGCTCACCGGCGATCTGCGCACGCACCCATTGCTCGGCGTCGGCAGCGATCCCGGCATCGACCGATTCGACGATCAACGCGCCGAGGCCCTTCATGAACGCGCTGCGCAGCAGCTTGCGGTTCGACGCGTCCCCGGGCGCGCCGGAGATGTCCTCGACCGCGGCGCCGAGTGCCTCGAAATAGGCGGCCGCCGCGGTCGATCCGTCGCCACTGACCACCAGAGCGGTACGCGCCCCGTGGGCGGGGACGGACCCGACCACCGCGACATCGGCGAACGCAGCGCCTGCCGCGCCGACCACGTCGGCGACCTGCGCCTTGATCTCGGCCGGCGCGGCATTCATGTCCGCGTAGCAAATGCCGGCCGACAGATGCGGTGCGGCGTCGAGCGCCGCCCGCACCGCCACCTTCGCGCTGGTCAGACTCAGCACCAGATCCGCACCCCGCACGGTGTCGGCGACGTCGTCGAAGCGCAGCACTCCCGCGGGAGTGGCGGTGTCGGCCGGGTCGAACCCGGTCACCTCCCAGCCCTTCGCGAGGAATCCCGACGAGTAGAGACTTCCGGCTTCACCCAAGCCGAGGATCGCAACCTTCATAATTTCCTCTCATACTGTGATAACCTCTATCACATGATGCAGTAATGGTGGTCACACTGCATCGCCGTTGTCAAGGCATCGAGATGTGAGAGGGAATGATCGCGAAAGTGACCACCGCACGCGCGGACGGCTCAGGACCCCGCGCCTATTCGGCGTGCTGACGTGCAGGTTCGCATCTACCGTCGAGTGGGTTCGCGATTCGCACAGCAACGAGGATTTGCACGGGCCGGGGCACGAGAATCGAGGCTGACCGGGAATTCGTGCGCGCGGAGAGACAGGGGAGGACCGAAAATCCTGGAAGTCGCACGCATGTGAATGTGGGTGACCACGCCGAGGTGCATGCGGGCGCCACCTCGGAGTTCGTCATCGTGAGCAACGGCGGCGGGGACGCGAGCACCGAAGCGATCACACCGGTTGGCGCCAAACCGGTTGCGTGGGAGTGGGTGTCGCCGAAGAGGGGGTTCTTCCAGCCACCGAAGGAGTGGTACGCGGTGGGGACGGGGACGTCGATGCCGACCGTGCCGACCTCGACCTCGTTCTGGAACTGTCGGGCGGCGCCGCCGTCGTCGTTGGTGAAGATGGCGGTGCCATTGCCGAACTGGCTGGAGCGAGTGTCGCGCTAGTACGACGCCCGGCCACCGCTGGCGTCGTAGACGGCGCCGGTCGAGAAGCTGAGCGCTTCCGAGCACAGCCATGCGACGAGTTCGGCGATCTCTTCGGGCCGTCCCATCCGGGCCATCGGGGTCAGGCTCTGCGACCGCGCGAGGATCGCCGGGTCGGTGCCGGCATTCATCGGGCTCTCCACCGCGGCGGGTGCCACCACGTTGGCCAGGACACCGGTCTTCGCGACCTCCTTGCCGAGCGATTTCGTCAGCGCGATCACGGCGGCCTTCGACGCCGAGTAGGCGCTCTGGTTGGGATTCCCGTCCTTCGCCGCGATGCTCGCCAGATTCACGACCCGCCCCCAGCCGGCGCCGGTCATGGCCGGCACGAACGCGCGGCAGAGGAGGAATGTCCCGTCGACGTTGATCCGGAACGTGCGGCGCCAGTCCTCGAGATCGACGTCCACCAGGGGAGCGGACGGTCCCACGACGCCGGCGCTGTTGACGAGGATGTCGACACGGCCGAGCCGGGCGGCGAGTTTCTCGACGGCGTCGGCGTCGGTGACGTCGAGGTGCTCGTCGGCCCCCGTGGCGACGTCGGCGGTGACGACGCGGACCCCGGCGTCGGCGAGGCGTTTCGCGCACGCCGCGCCGATTCCGCTCGCGCCGCCGGTGACGAGCGCGGTGGCGCCCTCGGGATACGTGGACATGGTGTTTTCTCCTCGCGACTGTGTGCGCAGTAGTCTTGTTCTATGTGCGAAATCGGTATGATCCGTTTCACACTGTGTATGAATTGGAATATATGGGCTGAGCAACACTCGTCAAACTCGCCGAAGGGAACCCGATGGAGATTCGCTGGCTGCAAGCGTTCGTCGCCGTCGCCGAAGAACTGCATTTCGGCAGGGCCGCGGCGCGACTCCAGATGGCCCAGTCGCCGCTGAGTCAGACGGTGCGCAAACTCGAGAAGGACATCGGCGTGCCGTTGTTCGAGCGGAGCACCCGCAGTGTCGCCCTGACGTCGGCCGGCCACACGTTCCTGCCGCACGCGTACCGGATTCTCGAGAGCGTCGACATCGCGCGGCAGGCCACCCGTGCGTCCGCCGGGGGCGTGTACGGCCGCATCAAGATCGGCTTCACGGGCGTGCTCAATCACCTGTCCCTGCCCCCGCTCACCCGCGCGCTCCGTCAGTGCTACCCCGACATCGAACTCACCCTCGTCGGGCGCATCATGACCCGTGACGCCATCACTCAACTGGACAGTGGTGCACTCGATCTCGCGTTCGTCGGCCTTCCCGTCGAGACGGCCTCGGTGTCCACCCGGTTGATCCGCCGCGAGCCGTTCGGGGCCGTGCTCCCGGCGGACCACCCGCTCGCGTCCGAGCCGGAGATCGATCTGCGCGACCTGGCCGAAGACGGCTTCGTCACGACACCGCTGTCGGCCGGTTCGGCATTGCAGGAGGTCGCGATGCGGGCCTGCGTCGATGCGGGGTTCCGTCCCCGCGTGGTGCAGGAGATCACCGATCCGTACATGATCCTGATGCTGGTGGCGACGGGTGTCGGCGTGGCGCTCATGACGTCGGGCATTGCCGCGCTCACGCCCCCGGGCACGGTGTTCGTGCCGCTCACCGGCGAGCCGATCTACATGAACCACGGACTCGCCTGGTCACCGCGTCGGGTCTCCGACGCGCTCCGGGTGGCCCTCGCGGTCTCGGAGGACATTCTCCCGACTCCCGATTAGGACATTTTCGGTCTATATCTAAGACTTTTTTTGCGCTGGACTGCGCATAGTTCGCCATGACACGCTCGTCACGGTCCGGAACTTCGTGTGAGGTGGATCACCTCCGAAGGAAGCCTCGCGGCGCACCGGATCCTTGGGACGAAAGGAACACCATGGCAAGCACTTCCACTCGCGACACCGGGGGACAACCGAACGAGAACGCCCGCCGGGCCGCCGTCTCGGGATTCCTCGGAAGCACGCTGGAGTACTACGACTTCTTCATCTACGGATCCGCGGCAGCGCTGGTCTTCCCGCGAATCTTCTTCCCGGGCGGAGGAGCCACGGCGACCCTGCTGTCGATCGGCACGCTCGGCGTGGCGTACATCGCGCGTCCACTCGGCGCAGTGCTGTGGGGACATCTCGGGGATCGATACGGGCGCAAGAATTCGCTGCTGGCGTGCCTCCTGCTCATGGGTATCGCGACCGTGGTCGTCGGCTGCCTGCCCACATACGACCAGATCGGTATCGCCGCGCCCATCATCCTGGTGCTCCTGCGATTGCTGCAGGGCCTGTCCGCCGGCGGCGAATCGCCAGGATCGTCCGCGCTGACGCTCGAACACGCACCGGACCACCGTCGTTCGTTCTACACCTCGTTCACCATGAGCGGCATCATGTTCGGCATCGTCATCTCGAGCCTGGTGTTCATTCCCGTGGCCGCGCTGCCGGACGACGCGCTCTACTCGTGGGGCTGGCGTGTGCCCTTCCTGCTCAGCATCGTCGTGACGGGTGTTGCGGTCTGGCTGCGTCGCAAGCTCGACGAGCCGGAGGTCTTCGAAGAGCTGAAGGAACACGACGACACGGCGGGCATCCCCGTCGTCGAGATGTTCCGCTCGCACTGGCGCACCGTGATCCGCATCAGCCTCAGCGCGACGTTCGCGATGATCAACACCATCGTCAACGTCTTCGCGCTGGCCTACGCCGTGCAGGTCGCCGGGCTCGAACGCTCCACGATGCTGTGGGCCATCGCCACCGCCAACTTCGTCGCGGTCCTCACCCAGCCGCTGTTCGGAATGCTCGCCGACCGGATCGGCCGCAAACCGGTGTTCGTGACGGGCGCCGTCGGCGCCGCGGGCATGGTGTTCGTGTTCTTCCACGCGATCGGAACCGGCAGCGCGCCGATGGTGTTCGCGGCAGGCATCGTCCTGATCGGCCTGTTCTATGCGATGCCCAACGGCGTGTACCCGGCGTACTTCCCCGAGCAGTTCCCCGCCAAGGTCCGGTACACCGGAATGGCCGTGAGCCTCATGCTCGGACTGTTGGTCGCCGGCTTCACCCCGGCCATCGCGCAGTGGCTGTCGGCGGGAGACACCGCGAACTGGACCCCGGTCGCCTGGATGTGCCTGGGCTTCGCGCTGCTGTCGTCGGTCGCCGCACTCACCGGTCCCGAGACCTACCGCACCCCCACCGAGCAGCTCGGCGAACCCGGCACGACGACGGTCGGCGCCCGGCACCAGACGCTCGTCCGCAACGACGCCTGACCGGCCCCGCCCTTCACTGCAGGAGATTGTCATGCACCCCGTATCCACCCGGCACCGGATCCGCCTCGTCGGGGCAGGGATCGCCACGTCCCTGTCGCCGGCGCTGCACGAACACGAGGCCGCCGCCCTCGGCCTGACCGACTACCGCTACGACCTGATCGACGTCGCGGCGGAGGGCATCCCCGTCGACGACTCCGGCGACACGCTGCGGCAGGCCGTCGCAGCCGGTTGCACCGGACTCAACATCACCCACCCGTGCAAGCAGGTGGTCGTCGACTCCCTCGACGAATTATCCGACAACGCGCGACTTCTCGGTGCCGTCAACACCGTCGTCGTCCGCGACGGGCGGTTGATCGGTCACAACACCGACCACAGCGGATTCCTCGCGGCGCTGCGCCGGGGACTGCCCGATGCCAGGCTCGGCCGCGTCGTCCTCGCCGGTGCGGGCGGTGCCGGTTYGGCCGTCGCCTACGCGCTCGCCGCCGCCGGGGTGACGGACCTGCGGGTCGCCGACCTCGACCCGGCCCGTGCCGCGGACGTCTGCGCGCGCCTCGCGGCGGCGTTCCCGCAGACACGAGTCACGGCCATCCCCCTCGACGCGATCGAAGCGAACCTGGAGCACTGCGACGGCGTCGTCAACGCCTCTCCGATCGGCATGGTCGGACATCCGGGAACGCCGTTCGACACCGACGCGCTCCATCCCGGACTGTGGGTCGCCGACATCGTCTACCGCCCGCTGCGGACCGAACTCGTTACGGCAGCAACCGCTCTCGGCTGCGACGTGCTCGACGGCGGTCAGATGCTCGTCGCTCAGGCGGCCGACACGTTCGCCCTCCTCACCGGAGTCACGCCCGACCCCGACCGCATGCGACGTCACCTGGGCGAACTGCTCGCCGATCAGTGCGCCCCGACCGCTCTCGAGGAGTCCCGATGACCGCGCGTCCGTTCGCCGCACCACTCGACCTGGGTAACGTGCGACTGCGCAACCGCTTCGTGTCCGCGCCGATGGAGCGCAACTACTGCGAGGTCGACGGCACGATGACCGACGACTACGTCGCGTACCTCGAGCGCCGTGCGGCGGGCGGTGCCGCTCTCGTCTTCACCGAGGCCAGCTACGTGCGGGCCGACGGCAAGGGCCGTATCCGGCAGATGGGCGTGGACGTCGACGAACGCATCCCGGGCATCGCGAAGATGGCCGCGGCGATCCACGCGCAGGGTGCGCTCGCCGGCGTCGAACTCAATCACGGCGGCCGCACCGCGCAGGGTTCCGTCAGCGGATTCGTCCCCGTCGCACCGTCG
Organism: Rhodococcus sp. P3_B8; assembly: GCF_056402775.1. Classification (NCBI taxonomy): domain Bacteria; kingdom Bacillati; phylum Actinomycetota; class Actinomycetes; order Mycobacteriales; family Nocardiaceae; genus Rhodococcus; species Rhodococcus sp. P3_B8. The sequence goes on along the minus strand of NZ_JBFUGT010000070.1, from coordinate 14,403 downwards.
CCGATCCCGTGCGCGGTGGTCGGCGGCGAAATGCCCGAGCAACTCGACGGCGACGACATCGAGCACATCATCGAATGCTTCGGTGAGGCCGCCGCGCGCTGTCAGCGGGCCGGGGTCGACGTGATCTCGCTGCACGGCGGTCACGGCTACCTCATCCACCAGTTCCTCTCGCCGGCGTACAACCACCGCGACGACGAGTGGGCCGACCCGACGCTGTTCGTCAACAAGGTGATCGACGCCGTGCGCACGATGGCACCGGGTATCGCTCTCGGACTGCGGTTCTCGGCGTTCGAGGCCGTCGACGGCGGTCTCGACGCCGAGACGACCCGCGCCCGGATCGACGCGATCGACACCGACCGGCTCGACTTCCTCGACGTCTCCGCCGGCAACTACGAAGCCGGGCAGTGGATCATCCAACCCGGCGAGTGGCCCCGCGGCCTCCTCGCCCCGTACTCCGAGCAGTACACGCGGGACTTCGACCTCCCCGTCGGGGTCGCAGGCCGGATCAACTCACCCGAGGTCGCGGCGCAGATCATCGAATCGGGGCAGGCCGACTTCGTCAGCATGGCCCGCACCCTGCACGCCGACCCGGACTTCCCGAACCGCGCGCTGGACGGCGGCCGGTACCGGCCCTGCATCGCCTGCAACTACTGCATCGACAGCCTCGCCGCCGGACCCGTTCCGTGCTCGGTCAATCCGTGGGTGGGCCGCGAACTCGAGCAGCCGTCGAAACCGGCGGACGTGGCGGTGCGTGTCGCCGTTGTCGGCGGTGGCCCGTCGGGGATGGCGGCCGCCCGCGACCTCGCGCTCGCCGGGCACCGCGTCGACCTGTACGACGAACGTGGCAGTCTCGGTGGCGATTTCGCGCTGGCCTCGCGACTGCACGAGTACCCCGAGTACTCACGGATCGTCGACTGGTACCTCGGCGAGATCGCCGACCTCGACATCACCTGCCACACCGGCACGCGGGTCGACGCCGCCGCACTGGCGGAACTCGACTTCGACGCCGTCGTGCTCGCGACGGGCGGCCGCGGACCCGAGGTCGACCTCCCCGGGGCCGACACCCGGAGGGTCCGCGACGTTCGCGAGTTCCTGGAATCCGGAGACCCGGCACCCGAGGCGATCACGATCTTCGGCGCCGACCGGGAAGCGGCCGCGGTCGCCGACGACCTGCTCCAGCACGGCACGAAGGTGGTCATGATCGGCCCGCAGGAGACGATCGCCCACGACGTCGGCCGGCGCGGAAAGATCGTGCTGCTGCCGCGGCTCGCGGCGAGTGCGAACCTCACCACCCACCTGTCGTCGATCGTGACTCGGATCGAGGAAGACCGGGTGGTGATCTCGACCGCCGGAGAAGAGCGGGTGGTCGACGCCCCCGGCGAACTGCTGATCTCGCACGGTGTCGAACCGCGCACCGACCTGCTCGCCGCAGTGCGGTCGCTGGCACTGCGACTCGGCGTCCACACGGTCGGTGACGCGAGTGGCGACGGCGGCTCGATCCACGCCGCTCTCGTCACCGCAGCCGACGTCGCCGCGAAGATCACCGCGGCCGCCGATGCGCGCGAGGAGGTCAGCGCATGATGGACATTCCGCCCCTCGGTCTGGGGACCTGGCCACTGACCGGCCCGGACGCCACCCGGGCCGTGCTGTCCGGCATCGAGGCCGGCTACCGGCTCGTCGACACCGCCACGGTCTACGACAACGAGGACGCCGTGGGGGTTGCGCTCGCGGAGTGCGGACTGCCCCGCGAGGAGCTGTTCGTCACCACGAAACTGCGTGGGAGCGATCACGTGTCGGGTGACATCCGCGGCGCGGTCGAGCGCAGCCTGAAGACTCTGGGACTCGATCGGCTCGACCTGTTCCTCATCCACTGGCCGCTGCCACGCCACGACCGGTACGTGGCGGCGTTCGACGCGATGCTCGCGTGCCGCGACGCCGGCCTCGTCCGCTACGTCGGCGTCTCCAATTTCCTGGAGAAGCACCTGCGTCGCGTCGTCGCCGAGACCGGAGAAGCGCCCGCGGTCAACCAGATCCAGATGGACCCGTCGCTCGCCCGGCTGCCGGTCCGGCGCGCCGACGACGAACTCGGCGTGTTCACGCAGTCGTGGAGCCCACTGGGCCGCGGCGAGGTTCTCGGCTCACCCACGGTCACCGACATCGCCCGGCGCCTCGACCGCACCCCCGCGCAGGTGGTCCTGGCCTGGCACTTCGCGCAGGGTGTCGTGCCGATCGCGAGATCCGCGAATCCCGCCCGCCAGGCCGAGAACCTGGCCGCCCTCGACGTGCGGCTCACCGCCGCGGACGTCGACGCCCTGAACCGTCTCGACCGCGGCGAATCCGCGGCCCGGGACGTCGAAACGGAGGAGCACTACTGATGGCACTACGTATCGGCATCGTCGGCTGCGGAAAGATCGCCGGCAACCACGCGCGGGCCCTGCAGCAGGTGCCCGGCGTCGACGTGGTCGGCTGCTGCGACCCCGACGTCGACCGCGCCCGCGAGTTCGCGGACGCACACGGTATCGCGCGGGCCGTCGGTTCGGTGGAGGAGTTGATCGCCCTCGGCCTCGATGCGTGCACCGTCTGCACCCCGCATCCGGTGCACGAGCAGGTGGTCGTCGCGGCCGCCGAGGCCGGGATCCACGTGCTGTGCGAGAAGCCGATCGCGGTCGACGTCGCCGCGGCAGACCGGATGATCGCGGCCGCCGACCGCGCCGCCATCACGTTCGGTGTGCTGTTCCAGCGCCGGTTCTGGCCGGCCGCGAAACGCATCAGGACGGCCATCGACGACGGCCGGATCGGCGTTCCGGTACTCGGTGAGGCGTCGGTGCTCCTGCACCGCCCGTCGTCCTACTACTCCGCCGACGAGTGGCGCGGACGGTGGGACACCGACGGCGGCGGAGTCCTGATGACACAGGCCGTCCACCAGATCGACATGCTCCAATGGTTCATGGGTGAGGCCGTCTCGGTAAGCGGCTTCATCCGCACCCACACGCACGGCGACCACATCGAGACCGAGGACAGTGCGTCCGCCGTCGTCTCGTTCGCGTCGGGCGGCACGGCGACCGTCACCGCGACCACCGGCGCCAACCACAACCTCGGCAACCGGGTCACCGTGATCGGGCAGACCGGTGCGATTGCGAGCGTCCTCGAGTTCCCGGAGGGCCGGGAGGGCGTCAACGAGATCTGGACGGTCCCCGGAGAAGTCGAGTTCCGCACCCCGTTCACACCCGGCGTCCGTGCCAATCTCGACGTCACGGAAGTCAACGCCGGACTCGCCGACTTCCACACACTCCAGGTGCAGGACTTCGCGGACGCCGTCCTGGCCGGTCGCGACCCCGCCGTCACCGGACGCGACGCGCGCGCCTCGCTGGCGATCATCGCGGCGATCTACGAGTCCTCGCGCACCGGCCGGGTGGTCGACCTCACGCCCGCAACGACTTTCGCAACAACATCCGCTCAGGAGACGCTATGACCCCCGAACACACCACCGCCACCTATGACGTCGTCGTCATCGGCTCCGGAGCGGGCGGTCTGTCCTCCGCCGTCGCCGCAGCCGACGGGGGCGCCTCCGTCCTCGTCGTCGAGAAGGCGGATACGTGCGGCGGCGCGACGGCATGGTCCGGCGGCTGGATGTGGGCGCCGCGGAACCTGTTCGCGCAGGCGGACGGCGTGAACGAGGACCGCTCGCTGCCGCGCACCTATCTCGCGCACCGACTCGGCGAGAACTTCGACGCCGCCAAGGTCGACGCCCTGCTCGACGGAGCACCCGAGATGGTGGAGTTCTTCGAGACGAAGACGGCGCTGCAGTTCGTTCCGGGCGCGAAGATCGCCGACATCCACGGCGACACACCGGGAGCGGGCACGGGGCACCGCTCCGTCGGGCCGAAGCCGGCGAGCCTGCGGAAACTCGGCCCCGACGTCGCGGCGCTGCTCCGACGGCAGCTCTACGAGACCTCGTTCCTCGGCATGGGCATCATGGCCGGCCCGGACCTGCAGGCATTCCTGCACTCGACGCGTTCGGCAAAGGCGTTCGTGCACTGTGCCCGCAGGGTGTCCACGCACCTGCTCGACCTCGCCACCACACGCCGCGGCCAGCAACTAGTCAACGGCACCGCACTCGTCGGCCGGCTGCTGCGGTCGGCGCTCGACGCCGGCGTCGAGATCCGCGTGAGCACGGCCGCCACCGCGCTCACCACCGATTCCGCGGGCACCGTCACCGGTGTCCGGCTGGAGGGCCCGGACGGGGCCTACTCCGTGTCCGCCCGCCGCGGAGTCGTCCTCGCGACGGGCGGCTTCAGTCGCGACGTCGACCGGCGCCGCGAACTCTTCCCCCGCACACCCACGGGCCGTGAGCACTGGACCCTCACCCCGTCCACGACCACAGGCGACGGCATCACCCTCGGCGAGTCGGTCGGCGGCCGACTCGACCGCTCGGTCGCATCGCCGGTGGCGTATTGCCCGGTGTCGATCATCCGATACCGCAACGGCAAGGAGGGCGTGTTCCCGCACATCCTCGATCGCGGAAAGCCCGGCGCCATCGGCGTTCTCGCCGACGGCCGCCGCTTCGTCAACGAGGCCCTCGGCTACCACGACTACACTCTTGCGATGGTCGACCAGGTCCCCGACGGCGACGAGGTCTGCTCCTGGTTGATCGCCGACCAGCGGTACCTGCGGTACTTCCCGCTCGGCATGGCCAAGCCGCTGCCGATCCCCACGTGGCCGTACCTGAAGTCCGGCTACCTCACCCGCGGCCGCACGGTGCGCGAGCTGGCCGAGAAGATCGGCGTCGACCCCGACGGCCTGGAGAAGACGGTCGCAGCGTTCAACGAGGGCGCCCGCGACGGCGTCGACCCCGAGTTCGGTCGTGGCACCACGCCGTTCACCATCGGGTCCGGGGACGCCGACAATCTATGGCCCAACGCCTCCCTCGCACCGCTCGAGGAGGGCCCGTTCTACGCGGTCAAGGTGGTGCCCGGCAGCTTCGGCACGTTCGCCGGTCTGGTCACCGACGCGACGTCCCGGGTGCTGAACGACGACGACCAGCCGATCGACGGGTTGTTCGCCGTCGGGGTCGACCAGTCCAGCGTCATGGGCGGCCACTACCCGTCCGGCGGCATCAACCTCGGCCCGGCMATGACCTTCGGCTACCTCACCGGTCGCCGCCTCGCCTCGACGACAGGAGATCAGCGATGACCGCCCCACTCGGCCTCGCCGCACTCACCGTGCTCGACACCGCGCCGCTGCAGCAGGTGGACCTCGCCGAGAAGCACGGCTTCGACACCATTGGCATCCGGCTGCTGCCCGCCGCGCCCGGCACCACCGCCTACCCGCTGCACGAGGACGACGCCGCCCTCGACGCGCTGATCCGTCGTCTCGACGATTCGCCGATAGAGGTGTTCGACCTCGAAATCATCCGGCTGGGAGCCGATTTCGACCCGAAGTCGTACGTTCCGCTGCTCGAGGCGGGCGCACGCCTCGGTGCGAAGGCCGTGCTCGTCGGCGGCGACGACCGCGACCGCGCCCGGCTCACCGACTCCTACGCCCGGCTGGCGGAACTGTGCGCGCAGTACGGCATCGTCGCGAGCCTCGAGTTCATGCCGTGGACGGCCGTGCCCGACGCGACCACCGCGGTCGAGATCGTGTCGCAGGCCGACGGGCCGGCGCGCAGCGTGCTCGTGGACGGGCTGCACGCCGGACGGTCGAGCACCACGCTCGACGACCTGGCGGCGATCCCGCGGGCATGGCTGCACTACGCCCAGATGTGCGACGGCTCGGTGCCCGCGCCCACGGACGACGCCGAACTGATCCGTCAGGCCCGCGAGGAGCGCCTCGTTCCGGGGTCGGGCGGCATCCCGCTCGCCGACATCTGGTCGACGTTGCCTGCGGGTCTCCCGGTGAGCATCGAACTCCCCAACGAGCCGCTCCGGCGGGCCGCCGGCACGGACGCGTGGCTCGCGCGGCTGGTCGCCGCCACCCGGGAGGTGCTCGCGCAGGTTCCGGTGGCAACCGGACGCTGAAGGTCCGGGCTACCGTTCTTGCATGCCCCGCCCCGACACCGTCCCCGTGTACACGATGCGCCAGCTGGCGGCGTTCGTGGCGGTCGCGGAGACCGGAACGATCAGTGGTGCGGCCGAGCGGATGCACCTGTCGCAGTCGGCGCTGTCCGCGGCGGTGACGGACCTGGAGAAGGCACTGAAGGCGCAATTGTGTGTGCGCCGGCGGGCCCGCGGTGTGCAGCTGACCCCGACGGGGGAGGCGGTGCTATCGCGGGCGCGTGCCCTGTTGCAGCAGGCGGGGGAGTTGCAGTCCGACGCGTCCGGGGAGGGCGGTGTCGTCGCGGGGCCGATCGCCGTCGGCTGCTACCCCGCGCTCGGCCCGACGATCCTGCCGTCGATGTTGTACGCGTTCACAGCCGAGTACCCGCGGGCGTCCGTGGAGTTCCGGGAAGACACGCAGAACCGGTTGCGGACGCAGCTCGAAGGCGGCGAACTGGACGTCGCCATCGTCTACGACCTGGACCTGTCCCCGGAGTGGCAGACCGTGCCGCTCATGACCCGGGAGCCGATGGTGGTGTTCGGGGCGGAGCATCCGCTGGCGGGAGTCGACGGGCCGGTGCGGCTCGTGGATCTGGCCGAGCACCCGATGGTGCTGCTGGACGCGCCACCGAGCACCAACCATGCGATGGACGTCTGCCGGGAGGCCGGTTTCGCGCCCCGGGTGGCGTACCGGACCGCGAACTTCGAGACGGCGCGGGCCTTCGTCGGACGCGGCCTGGGGTGGACGCTGCTGTTGCAACGACCCCTGGTCGACGTCACGTACGAGGGTCTGCCCGTCGTCGTGAAACCGATCGCCGAACCGAAACCGGCGTCGGTGGCCGTGGTCGTGGCATGGCATCAGGAGGCGACGCTGAGCCGGGTCGCGCGAGCATTCATCCGGTTCGTCACGCCCTGAGCTGCGCATTCGTGCCTTCCACGGTTTTTCTGCAATTCATGCGGGGATAGTCCCGCTTTTCAGATGTATGTGAGTCGGGTCATTGTTTTCCGGTAGCGCGATGAGTATGCGCGCAGCAGAACCGGGAAGGCAGACGATGACGGCAATCACCGAGGCGACACGGCCGGTGTCTCACAAGGAAGCGCGCAGGGCAGTCCTGTCGAGCTTCGTCGGTACCGCGATCGAGTGGTACGACTTCTTCATCTACGGCACCGCCGCAGCCCTGGTGATCGGACCGCAGTTCTTCCCCGGCGCGTCGACGTTCGCCGGAACCCTCGCCGCATTCGCCACGTTCGCGGTCGGATTCATCGCCCGCCCGATCGGCGGTGTCGTCATGGGCCACTTCGGTGACCGCATCGGGCGCAAGTCGATGCTGGTGCTGTCGCTGACCATGATGGGCGCCGCGACTGTCGGCATCGGCCTGCTCCCGAACTTCGAGGCCATCGGGGTGGCCGCACCCATCCTGCTGGTGGCGTTGCGGTTCGTCCAGGGCATCGGCGTCGGCGGCGAATGGGGCGGTGCGGTGCTCATGGCCACCGAACACGCCCCGGAAGGCAAGCGCGGACTGTACGGCGCGGCACCGCAGATGGGTGTCCCGGCCGGAGTGATCATGGCGAACGTCGTGTTCCTCGCCGTCACCCAGTTGCTGTCCGACGACGCGTTCCAGACGTGGGGCTGGCGGGTGCCGTTCCTGATGAGCGCCGTGCTCGTCGGCGTCGCGATGTGGATTCGCCTCGGCGTCTTCGAGTCCCCGGCGTTCGCGGAGGCCAAGGAGAGCGACACGATCGTGAAGATGCCGATCGTCGAGGTGCTGACCCGCAACTGGCGGACGGTCCTGCTCGCGGCGGGCACGTTCATTGCGACCAACGGCATCGCCTACGTGTTCATGGTGTACGTCCTGACGTACGGCACCAAGGAACTCGGCTACAGCCGCGCCACGATGCTCACACTGCTGATCGTCGCGTGCCCGGTCTGGATGGCGGGCATGGCCGTGTCGGCCTGGAAGTCGGACGTGCTCGGCCGGCGCCGCGTGTACACGTGGAGTTCGATCGCGCTCGTGATCGTGGCCGCGGTGTTCTTCCCGCTCATCGACACGGCGTCGATCCCCGTCATGCTGCTCGCGATGATCGTGATGGCGGCGGTCCTCGGCACCACCGCGGGGCCGCAGTCGGCACTGTTCGCGGAACTCTTCCCCGCCCACATCCGCTACAGCGGTGCGTCTCTCGGCTACCAGATCGGCGCCATCCTCGGCGGCGGGCTCGCACCGTTCATGGCGACGTGGCTGTTCGAAGCGTTCGGCACCTCGACGGCCGTCACCGCCTACTTCGTGGTGATCGCCGTGGTCAGTCTCGTCTCGATCCTGCTGTTGCCGGAAACCAACACCAAGCGCCGGGAAGCGGAGGCCGCCTGACATGTCCACCTACTTTCAGCCACAGAAGTACCCGGCGACGGAGTTCGCGTCGACCGGTGCAACCGACGAGGCCCTGCCCGTCGTCGTCGTGGGCGCGGGACCGGTCGGCATGGGCGTCGCGCTCGGCCTCGCGCAGCGCGGCATCCCCGTCACCGTGCTCGAGGCCGCCGACCAGGTGTCGTTCGGCAGCCGGGCCATTTGTATCTCCCGGCACAGCCTCGAGGTGGCCGCCCGGCTCGGTTTCGGCCCGGAACTCGAGAAAATCGTGCTCCCCTGGGTGGGTGGGCGCAGCTTCTACCGCGACGAGCAGGTGCTGCACTTCCAGATGGCGCACGGCGAACACGACGTCCGCGGGCCCATGGTCAACGTGTCGCAGTCCGAGATCGAACAGATCATGACCGACACACTGCTCGCGCACCCGCTGATCACGTTCCACTGGTCGTCGAGCGTCGCCGGGGTGCTGCGGTCGGACGAGGACGTGACGCTCGACGTCGACACCGCGTTCGGTGCTCGCCGACTCCGCACGCGCTGGGTGGTGGCCGCCGACGGCGGTCGCAGCCGGATGCGCGAACTCGCGGGAATCCGGTTGCAGGGAAACAGCTATCAGGGCAATTACGTGATCGCCGACATCCACTGGGAATCGACGCTGCCCGCCGAGCGGATGGTGTGGTTCGACCCGCCGAGCAACCCCGGCTCGACGATCATCATGCATCAGCAACCCCGCGACATCTGGCGCATCGACTACCAACTCGACAGTTCCGACGACGCCGAACTCGAGACGCAGGAAGACCGCATCCGCGACCGGATCACCCGGCACCTCGACTGGCTCGAGAACGACGTGCCGTGGACCCTCGAATGGCACGGCTTCTACCGCGCGCACGCGCTCGCGCTGGAAGACTTCACGCACGGTCGCATCCTGTTCGCCGGCGACGCCGCCCACCTGGTGCCGATCTTCGGCGTCCGCGGGCTGAACTCCGGCATGGAGGACGCCGAGACCCTGGCCTGGACCCTGGCCGCCGTCGTCCACGGGACCGCAGACGGGTCTCTCCTGCAGGCATATTCGTCCGAGCGGCGCGCCGCCTGGCGGCAGAACGTCGACAACGCGGGCAAGTCGACGCTCATCATGTCGCCCGGCAGCCACGGCTACCGCACCACCCGCGACGCGGTGCTGGCGCTGGCCACGACCCGTCCGGAGTTCGGTCACCTCATCAATCCGCGGCAGTCGAGTGCGACGCACGCGCACCTGTCGCCGCTCACGTGGCCGGTGGCCGAGGGGACGACCGGCGTGCTGCCCGGGGATCCGATGGAGGACCGGCGCGTCCGCGTCGTCACCGCCGAAGGGTCGGTGGAGTCGTCGCTGAACCGGGTCCGGGGAACGGGTTTCGCGCTCCTCGGTGTCGGAGTCGACGCGGCCGGTGCCCGGATGATCGCCGCACACGCATCCGCGCTCACGATGGCGCTGTCGCCCGAATCGGTGCGGGCGGTCGTCGTCCCGGCACCGGGTGCGGCGGTGGCCGCGGCGGCCGACCTGACCGTCCTCGACGACCCCGACGGTGCGCTGCCGACGGCTCTCGGCGCGTCCGCGGGTGAGTGCTTCGTGATCCGCCCGGACGGACTCGTCCTGTGCCGGGTCCGCGACCTGTCGCTGCTCGGCAACGTCCACGACCACCTGAAAACGGCAACCGCCCCCACGCTGGGCGTCGTCCCCGCGCACACGGAGACGACGGCGACACCGGACGAACTGCTGCGCGAGAACGTGTGGATGGGACTGTCCGAGGCGCTCGACCAGGCGGACGAATCGGACCGCGAGGGATTCCTGACCCGGCTCGCGCTCCTACTCGGATCGCAATCGGGCCTGCGGGAGTTCGAGGAAGCGCTGGCCGCCGCCTCCCACGTGAGTGGCAAAGTGTGCTCCGGCACTCCGCGGCACTCACATGCGGACGCTTAGCCTGGGAGCATGGCGCACCCACAGTTCCTGAACTCGCCCAAGTCCTTCGTCGTCGACGCGCTCCGCGGGGCCGTCGCCACCACCGACGATCTCGAATGGCATCCGGAACCGGGATATCTCACACGGCGGGAACCGTTGCCGTCCGGGCAGGTCGCGTTGCTGTCGGGCGGCGGGTCCGGGCACGAACCGCTGCACGCCGGGTTCGTCGGCCGGGGCATGCTCACCGGAGCCTGCCCCGGCCTGATCTTCAGTTCGCCCAACGCGCTGCAGGTGCGGGCCGCGACCCGGGCCGTGGACGCGGGCGGCGGAGTCGTGCACATCGTGAAGAACTACACCGGCGACGTCCTCAACTTCCGCATCGCCGGCGAACTGGCGGCGGAGGACGGCATCACGGTCGAGCACGTCCTCGTCGACGACGACGTCGCCTCCGAACGGGAGGACGGGCCCGGACGTCGCGGCACCGCGGCCACGATCGCGGTCGAGAAGATCTGCGGCGCTTCGGCCGAACGCGGCGACGACCTCGCCACCGTCGCGGAGTTCGGGCGGCGCACCGCCCGGAATTCCCGCAGCATGGCGGTCGCGCTCAGCGCGTGCACCGTTCCGGGGGCGGACTCGCCGTCGTTCGACCTCCCGGAGGGGCAGATCGAACTCGGGATCGGCATTCACGGCGAACGTGGAACCGAACGGGTCGACGCGATGGGGGCGGCCGAACTGGTCCGCCGGCTCACCGACCCCGTGCTCGCCTCCCTCGGCGTGGAGCGGGGGGAGCCGGTGATCGCGCTCGTCAACGGGCTCGGAGCGGCCCATCCGCTGGAGCTGCAACTGCTGTTCGGTGAGCTCGCCGACCACCTCGCGGAGCGGGGTGTGGTGATCCGTCGCTCGCTGGTCGGCAGCTTCGTCACCGMCCTCGACATGGACGGCGCGTCCATCACGCTGGTGCGCTGCGACGACCAGCTCCTCGACCTGTGGGACGCACCGACCGCCGCACCGGGATGGACCAACGCCCCGGCCGGGGAATTCCGCGGCATCGCAGACGAATCCGAGGTGCGGTTCCGGTCGAACGTCGCCTCCCGCGAGGACGAGGCGGAGGTGCCCGGCACCGCCGACGCGCTGGGCCGGGCGGCGGTGGGTGCGTGGATCGGCGCGTTCGTGGAGAAGGTGCTCGCCGAGGAACCGAACCTCACCGATCTCGATCGCCGCGCGGGCGACGGGGACTTCGGCACCAACATGGTGGCCGCCCTCGACCACGTCGACGTTCCCGGGATCCGCGACCGCTACTCCCCGGCGACGGTGTTCGAATCACTGTCCGACGCCTACCTCGGTCACGCGGGTGGCACGTCCGGCGCGCTGTTCGGTATCTGGTTCCGGCAGTTCTACCGGGTGGYCGCCGACGCACCGCACGGACTGGACACGAAGGCGATCGCCGCCGCGGCACGAGCAGGCCTCGACACGATCCAGGAACTCGGCGGGGCGCAACCCGGAGACAAGACGATGATCGACGCCATCGCCCCCGCCGTCGCCGCCCTCGAATCGGCCGGCGCGGCCGGGAAGGGGCCGGCCGAGGGTCTGGCCGAGGCCGCGGACGCCGCCGCCCGCGGTGCCGAGGCCACCGCGGACATCACCGCGCGGCGCGGCCGGGCCAGTTACATCGGTGAGGCGGCGCGCGGCGTCGTGGACCCCGGTGCACTGGTGCTGTCGTGGTTCTTCGCCGAGGCCGCGGAAGCGGCCCGCACGGTCGGGTAGTCACCGCGCGCGGGGCTCGGCACGTAAGGTGAGGAGAAGAACCCCCGAGTCGTGCTGTGCAAACCCGTCGCCACACCTCTCTCCACCTGCGTACGGGACGCAGAATCAGGGACGGACACGTAGACAGTGGAAGACACCGCCAGCCGGGGAATCCAGGCTTTCATCGCCGACGTCGTGGAACGGGGCGGCAAAGCCGTCCGGCTCACCCACTCGCGACGTAACCCCGTCCAGGTCTGGGGCGACGACGGCACGAGCTGCATCGTGCGGGTGCGCTCCAAGCTCAGCGGCGACTGGCAGGCCCGCAAACAGGACGAATCGCTCGACGACGACGACACCGGCTCGCAGTTCTGGGTGTTCGTGGATCTCGCGAGTTCGCCGGAGGAGTTCTTCGTCGTGCCCTCGTCCGAGGTTGCCGACGACATCCGCGCCGAGGTGGATCTGTGGATGATGGACACCCCCGGCCGCACGCGGACCGGACATCACGCGATCCCGCTGAGCCGGATCGCGCACGGTCGCGGGCGCTGGGACTTGCTCGGGTTGGCGGGGGAGAAAGACCCCAGCCGGTACAGCGACGCGCAACGCGCGACGACGGCGGCGACGTTGCGCGCCGACGCCGACGCCCGCGCTTCGGCCCGGAAGAAGCCGGCCAAGGCGACGGCGGCGTTGGAGGAATTGATCGATACCCGCCTCGAGGTCGTGGCCGACTTCGAGGGATATCGGTTGGTCGGACGGTTCGACCCCGACACCCAGACTCTGGAGATCATGCGTGGTCCGATGCAGGGCCGCCGGTTCCCCGACCCCACGACGGCGGCGACCGCTGTTGCCAGTCACATCAGCGGAGACATCGAAACCCACGACGGCTGGGAATTCTGGCGCACCGAACAGGGTGATCGAATTCCTATGGGGCAGAACAGTATCCGATAGCAGCTGAGAGTTCCCTGAAACTGTTCCGGCGCGCGGCGGTTGAGAATACCCTGAGGTGGGTACCGCAGACATGATCCGCCGTGCATCGGCGGTTGTGGCCACGGCCGATGGGAGCTCATCATGCGAATCGTCGATGGCACAGTGCACGCAGTGTCAGGTGCTGCGAACGCGACGACCAGTGCGGTCGGCGCGGTCGGAGGGGCCGCGATCGGTGGTGTGGTCGGCGGAGTGCGCGGAGCGGCGAGCGGGGTCCGGTCCGGCATGGAGAGCGGGAGTCATTCGACGCCTGCCGCCGCGCTGACCTTGGCCGCCGTCGGCGCGGCCGGACTGGTCGAGTGGCCGGTGCTGGTCACCGTGGGCGGGGCGGCGCTCGTGCTGCGGCAGTTCGGCGCGGGTTCCAGGCAGTAGCTGCCGTGGGACTCGGTCGATACGTCCGTGCCGCCGCATCCCTGCCGGTGCGCGGCGCCGGTGTCGGACTCGGGGTGGTGTCCTACGGGGGCACGGTCGCTGCCGATCTGATGGCGACCACCGCACGGACTGCGACGCAGATCGCCACCGAGGTGCTCGGGGGAACCCCGGCCCGCCGCACGAGTTCCGGACGCGGCCGTGCCTGGATCGAGGTCCGCGGACTCGACGGACCTCGCGGGGACGACGTGGCCGCGACCGTTCTCGGCGCCGTCCGGGAAACCGCCGGTGTGGCGGGAGCCGAACTCAACCGCGCGCTGTCCCGGCTGGTGGTGACGGTCGACGAGCACGGACCGTCGGTGKCCGCGCTGTGTGCCGTGGTCGCGGGCGCGGAGGATGTCGCGCGACCGATCGCCCGCGGTGCCGTCCGCGACCGGCCCGGAGAACTTCCCGGCGACGACGTCGCACTCGCCGAACGCGCGCTCGCACTGGCCGCCGTCACGACGGGCCTGGTCGCGGCCGCCGGCGTTCGCCTGCTTCCGATGCCGGCCCTGCCGGCGGCGGTGCCAGCCGCCGCCGTCACGTTCGTCAACTATCAACCCCGATTGCGCAGCATGGTCGAGGACCGGCTCGGGCCGGACGCCGCCGAACTGCTGCTCGCCACCGCTCAGGCCGTCGGCGACGTGCTGCGGCGGGCACCTGCGTCACTCGCCGTGGACGTGGCATTGCGGTCGGCGATCACGGCGGAGGCGTGGTCGGGCCGGCGGGTGTGGCACCGCCGCGAACCCGAACTGGCCCGGGACCCCGCGGACGACGCGGAGCGCCCCGCCCGCCCGCGCGGCGCATCGGGACCGGTGGAGCGGGACGTGGACCGGGCGGCGATCGCGCAGTGGGTGGGCGCGACCGCGGTGGGAGCGGCGACCCGAAGCGTCGCAGGCGCCGCGGACGCGGCCCTGGTCGCCGCGCCGAAGGCGGCGCGCAC
>NZ_JBFUGT010000069.1:0-29808 GCF_056402775.1 Rhodococcus sp. P3_B8 | reverse complement strand
GACCCGGTTGTACGAGGACTACGTCGACGTCGTCGACGCTGCCGCCGACTTCGTACCGGGACACTTCGACGGCGACCTGGCGTTCTTCGGCGCTGCCAGGAACGGATCCCAGCCCGCTCCGGCGAGCGCAACGTGGCGGCCGTGGATCGATGGGGACGTCATCGCACACACCGTCGACCGCCCACACACCCGGATGACCGACCCGGAGGCGCTGGCCGTCATCGGACCGATCCTGGCCGAATACCTGGCGGGCGCCTCAGCCACCGACGGGACGGAGAATCCACCAGCCACCCAGTGCGAGGCAGCTCAGCGTCACGAGTAGGGACAGACCCACCCAGACGATGCCGGGAACGCGGGTGAGCCGCGCCAGCTGATCCGCATCCGACTCCGGTGCCGCGCCGCGGGCGCGTTGCCGCTGCAGTTCGAGGACCGGACGCGGCGCGGCGACGAGCATGAACAGGGTGATCAGATACGCCGCGGCCACCTGCTGGTCCTGCGTCCCGAACCACACGAGTCCGAACAGCAGCGCCCCGACCACCGTCAGGGAGAACAACCCGTACAGGTTTCGGACGAGGATCAGCATGGCCGCAAGAGCGACGACACCGATCCACAGCACCGCGACCGCGTGCTGGGTGCCCAGCACCCAGGCCGCACCGAGCCCCAGAACGGCAGGACCCACGTAGCCGGCGAACGTCATGAGGACCACACCGAGCCCGGTCGGTTTGCCGGACGAGATGGCGACACCCGACGTGTCCGAGTGCAGCCGCACCCCCTTCAGCGTTCGACCGAACAGCAGGGCGACCACCAGATGCGCAGCCTCGTGCACGATGGTCACCACGTTGCGGGTGACTCGCCAGGCGTGCGGTTCGAGGACGAGTATCACCGCCACCACCGCCGTGACCTGAACGATCCAGGGAGCCGGCGCGGGGCTGACGGCGCTCATGCGCTCCCACAGCGATTGAATTCCATTCATCGGCGCCGAGTGTACGGCGACCGGCCGATCACTCCCTGCGTGCCAGCTGTGGAATCAATCCGCCCGCGAGCACATCGTCGACCTGACGTGGGGACAGCCGATGACGCACCGGGATCTCCACGTCACGGGTCGAGTCGAACAGGGTCAGGTGGGGGCCGGAACGAATGGCCTCCCGAACCCCGTCGAGGACAAGCACGTCGTCCTGCCGGATCGTGTCGTAGTCGTCCGGGTTCTCGAATTCGAGCGCGAGGACACCGAAGTTGGCGAGGTTCTGCCAGTGGATACGGGCGAACGAGGTGGCGATCACCGCGTGCAACCCGAGGTAGCGCGGGGTGATCGCGGCGTGCTCACGCGAGGACCCCTGCCCGTAGTTGTCACCGCCGACGATGAAATGCCCGGTGGTCTTCGCCGTCTTCTCCGCGCGCGCCGGATAGGTCTCGTCCACCTGGGTGAACGTGAACCGGGACAGCTTGGGAATGTTGGAGCGGAACGGCAGGGCCCGCGCCCCGGCCGGAGAGATCTCGTCGGTGGAGATGTTGTCCCCGACCTTGAGAAGTACCGGTGCCTCGATGCGGTCGGGCAGGGGCGGAAACTCGGGCAGGGACGAGATGTTGGGACCCTTCACGAGTTCGACGAGCCGAGCCTCCTCCTCGGGCAGCGGAGCCACCAGCATGGCCGTGTTGACGGTGGCCTCGTCCGGAAGTGTGATCTCCGGGTACGGCATCCCCACTTTCTCCGCCCAGTCCCGCGGGTCGGTGATCACCCCGGTGAGAGCCGACGCCGCCGCCGTCTCGGGTGAACACAGCCACACGGAATCCTCACGGGTGCCCGAACGCCCCGGGAAATTGCGGGGCATCGTCCGGAGGGAATTCCGGCCGGTCGCCGGCGCCTGGCCCATGCCGATGCAGCCCATGCACCCGGATTGATGAATTCGCGCGCCTGCCACGACGAGCGCGAGCGTGGCGCCCATCTTCGTCAGATCGGAAAGGATCTCCCGCGAACTCGGATTGACGTCGAAGCTCACGCTCGGGTCGGTCTGCCTCCCCGACACCATGGCCGCAGCGATCGCGAAATCGCGCAGCCCGGGATTGGCGGACGACCCGATCACCACCTGGCTGACGTCCTCACCGGCGACCTCCCGGACGGGCACCACGTTTCCCGGCGAAGACGGTTTCGCGATCAGCGGCTCGATCGTCGACAGGTCGAGGTGTTCGTGCACGTCGTATTCCGCGCCTGCATCGGCGAGCAGTTCCACGAAGTCGGCTTCCCTGCCCTCGGCGCGCAGGAAATCGCGGACGGCGTCGTCGGCGGGAAAGATGGACGTCGTGGCGCCCAGTTCGGCGCCCATGTTCGCGATCACGTGACGATCCATCGCCGTCAACGTTGCGAGCCCCTCACCGTGGTATTCGATGATTCTGTTGAGCCCGCCCTTGACCCCGTGGCGGCGGAGCATCTCGAGGATGACGTCCTTCGCCGAACTCCAGTCGGGGAGCCTGCCGGTCAACTCCACACCCCAGATCTGAGGCATCCGCAGGTGCAGGGGCTGACCCGCGATCGCCATGGCTACCTCGAGCCCACCGACGCCGATCGCGAGCATGCCCAGCGATCCCGCCGCCGGTGTGTGCGAGTCGGAACCGACCATGGTCTTGCCGGGAACACCGAAGCGCTGCATGTGGGTGGGATGAGAGACCCCGTTGCCCGGCTTCGAGAACCACAACCCGTACCRCAGCGCGGCGGTGCGGAGGAACTCGTGGTCCTCGGCGTTCTTCTCGTCGGTCTGCAGCAGATTGTGGTCGACGTATTGCGCGCTCAACTCGGTCTTGATGCGATCGAGGTGGAGCGCCTCGAGTTCCTGCATCACCAGGGTTCCGGTGGCGTCCTGGGTGAGGGTCTGGTCGATCCGGATCGAGATCTCCTCGCCCGGTTCCATCCGGCCGTCGAGGAGGTGTGCACCGATGACCTTGCGGGCGACAGTGTCCGACATCGCTGATCCCTTCGTCGTACCTCCAGGATGCGCCGGAGTCACGGCGAGGGCCAGCGCCCCGAACACGTCCGGCACTCGACAGGACAATCTTCGGCTATCTAGGCAAATTCGTAGAGAAAGCTAGATTCCGCTAGTCGTTCTGCTCCCGCAGATACTTGCCGAAGTGCGGCACGGTGAATCCGATCGACCCGCGCTCGGCCGAATAGATCAGGCCCTTCTTGATCAGCCCGTCCCGCGCCGGTGACAGCGACGCGGGTTTGCGGCCGAGCTCGGAGGCGATCGCCGACGTGGCGACCGGTCCGTCGTCCCCGGAGAGGTCGGCCATCGCCCGCATGTACTCCCGCTCGGCAGGCGTCGCGCGCTCGTACCGCGACCCGAAGAACCCGACCGCGAGTTCCTCCTCCGCGGTGGGGGCGGCCACCCGCACGTCCTCCTCAGTGATCGGGCTGGCCGCGGCCACGTCCCACGTCGCCTTGCCGTAGGCCTGGACAAAATAGGGGTAGCCGTCGGCCGCGGCGTACAACGCGTCGAGCGCCTCGTCCGTGAACTTCACGTCCTCCCGCTCGGCGGGCGCGATCAATGCCCGATCGGCCGACACCCGGTCCAGCCGGTCGATGCGGTGATAGCTGAACAGCCGCTCCGAGTAACTCTTGGACGCCGACAGCACCGCGGGCAGGTGCGGCAGGCCGGCTCCGACCACGATCAGCGGCGCCGCGTCCTGGCTGAGCTCGTGGCACGCCCCGCACACCGCCGAGACGTCCGCGGCGCCGAGGTCCTGCATCTCGTCGATGAACAGTGCGATCCCGACCCCGACGTCGCGGGCCAGGGACGACGCGTCGAGCAGCAGTTCCACCAGGTCGATCTCGATGTCGCCGGAATCGGCGCGCCCCTTCACCGCGGGGGCGTCGATGCCCGGCTGCCACCGCTCCCGCATGCCCTTGTCGGCCGTCGCGCGCAGGGCGAACGACTTCAGGACGCCGAGGAACTCCTCCACCCGGTCGGGGTCGCGATGCGAGCCCGCGATCTCCCGCACCGCCATGTGCAACGCCGACGACAGCGGCCGCCGCAGATCCTGATCCGGGCGGGCCTCGATCTTCCCCGTGCCCCACCGCCGCGAGATGGCGGCCGACCGCAGGTGGTTCAGCAGGACCGTCTTCCCGACGCCGCGCAGACCCGTCAGCATCACACTGCGTTCCGGGCGACCGCGCGCGATCCGCTCGAGCACCACGTCGAACGCGTCGAGCTGCCTGGTTCGGCCCGCGAGCTCCGGCGGGCGTTGCCCCGCGCCGGGCGCATAGGGGTTACGGACAGGGTCCATGGCCACGAAGGTAACAACCTCTGTTGCCGAATCTGCGCTCATCTAGCGCGTGTCCTAGATCCCACTATGAAGTCCTAGCCGGGGTGGTGACTTTCGCACCCTTCGGTGCCTATCGACGATCGCGCGTTCCCCCGAGGCTGGATGCAGCACCGGGAACAGGGAGAACACCATGATCGAGTTGGACGCCAGAGCCGAGTTGGAACGCCTCGCGCCGCACGCAGCGACGGGCGATGAGAACGCCGTCGAAGAGGTTCTCCGCATCGCGCACCCACTCGTGCACCGCTACTGCACGAGCAGGCTCGAGTTGGTGGATCACCCGCACGCCACCGCCGACGACGTCACCCAGGATGTGTGCCTCGCGTTGATGAGTTCCCTGCGGACGTACGAGAATCAGGGGAAGTCGCTGCTGTCGTTCATCTTCGGCATCGCCGCGCACAAGGTGTCCGACGCGCGGCGCCGCGCCACCCGGTTGTCCGCACCGACCACCGCGCGCGGCGCTGCCGCACATCATGTGGTGGACGTCGAGGACGGCCCCGAGCATCACGTCCTGCGCCGCGAACTGCGCGGCGAGATGGGCCAGCTCGTCGAGACCCTTCCGGTCCGGCACCAGCAGATCCTCTTCATGCGCGTCATCGTGGGAATGTCGGCCGAGCAGACCGCACGGGTCCTGGACACCACTCCGGGCGCCGTCCGTGTCGCCCAGCACCGGGCGCTGAGCCACCTGCGGGCGAGGATCGGGCACGGGCCTGCCCGCTGAGAGTTCCCGCCCCGTCGTTGCCAATTGCGGGGGCCGAGTGGTCCGATGGATTCATGAGCGCACCCGACACGGTCCTGGTCGCTATCGGAACGAAGAAGGGCCTGTGGCTGGCCACCAGCCGCGACCGCGCCACCTGGGCGTTGTCAGGCCCGCACTTCCTGATGAACGAGATTCCGAGTATCGGGATCGACACGCGGGCCGGCCGCACCCGCATTCTGGTCGGGGTCCGATCCGAGCACTGGGGTCCCACCGTCGCGCACTCCGACGACCTGGGTGCCACCTGGACCGAACCGGACCACGGCGCCATCCGCTTCGGCGACGGTGACGGCGCCGCGCTCGAGCGAGTGTGGCAGCTCCGGCCCGACACGGACGACCGTCCGGGCGTCGTGTGGGCGGGGTGCGAACCCATCTCGGTGTGGCGGTCGGTCGACGGCGGCGAGCATTTCGACCTCGAACGTGGGCTGTGGGACCATCCGCACCGCCTCGAGTGGGGAGCCGGATATGGCGGTGCCGCAGCGCATTCCGTCGCCCCTCATCCACAGGACGAGAACACGGTGCATGTCGCGATGAGCACCGGAGGTGTCTACCGCACCACGGACGGGGGCGCGTCCTGGGAGCCGCGCAACACCGGGATCACGGCCTACTTCCTGCCGGACCCGAACCCGGAGTTCGGCCAGTGCGTCCACAAGATCGCCCGCGACGCCGTCGTTCCCGACCGGTTGTACGCCCAGAACCATCACGGCGTCTACCGCTCCGACGACAGCGGCGACACGTGGAAGTCGATCGCGGACGGACTGCCGACGGACTTCGGGTTCGTGATGCTCACCCATCCCCGCCGGGAGGGAACCATCTGGGTCGTTCCGATCGAGGCGGACGGCAAACGGATCCCACCCGACGGCCGGCTGGCCGCCTACCGGAGCGAGGACGCCGGGAACAGCTGGACCCGCCTCGACAGCGGGCTGCCGGAACGCGACTACAACGTGGTGCTGCGCGATGCCGCCGCAGTGGACACCGCCGACCCGGTCGGGGTGTATTTCGGCACGCGCGGCGGCGAGGTCTACGGGAGCGCCGACGAGGGTGCCTCGTTCGGCACGGTCGCGGCGCATCTGCCCGACGTCCTGTGTGTGCGGGCCGCGGTGATCGCGTCATGAGCGGGGGCGTCACCGTGCGGGTTCCGCGGGCACTGGCGTCGATCGTCGGCGGTGAACGCTCCGTGCACGTTCCCCTCGACGCCGCCTCGACGGTGTCCCACGTGCTCGACGTCCTCGCGGGCGAGTTCCCGATTCTCGGCCGGCGGATTCGCGACGAGACCGGCGCCCTGCGGCGGTACGTCAATGTCTACGTGGACGGCGAGGACGTCCGGCTCCTCGGCGGCGTCGGCACCGAGGTGACGCCCGGGCAGGAACTGCAGATTCTGCAGTCCGTGGCCGGCGGCTGAGCGCGACTACTCCGCAAGCTCCATCGCCACTGCCCGGGTGGGCGCTCCGTCCCCGGCCTCCAGGGCGATCGGCAGGAGGCTGAGGAGCGGGTCGGGGAAGTCGAGCCGGTCGAGCCGGCACAGATTCTCGCCGATCACTCCGCCGGCGTCGGCGATCAGATGGTGAACCGGGTATCCGGCGTCGGCGTGGTCCTCGTCCGGAGTCTCGTCGATGCTCGGGGCGTCGAGGCAGAACGTCCGCACTCCCCGGTCGAGCAGCAGTGCGCACGCCTCGGGGTCGAGGAATGGATGCGTGTAGTAGGCATCCGTTCCGTAGTGGCGAGACCACCCGGTATGGAACACGGCGATGTCGCCCGGCCCAATGTCCTCCGCCCGGGACATGATCAGTTCGCGGGTAATCCGCTGCCGCGCAACGAGCTCGCGCAGGTCGAACACGACGCCGCGGCCGACGAACAGCTCCGGCGCCAGCCGGTCGACGGTCGCGGCCCCCGCCTTCAGATGCGCCGGGGCGTCGACATGCGTCCCGGACTGCGAGCCGATCCTGACGTCCAGCACGTTGTAGCCGTCGCGTTCGAGGGTGCAGTGCCGGATCAGCGTCGGCACCGGGTCGCCGGGATACACCTGCATCCCCGGCCCGATCGTGTGTGACAGATCCACGATTTTCCGCACGTGTGGCATCGCTCGATTGTCCGGCCTCGGGGTCACGCGTACCGCGATATGCTCGATGACGAGCGAAGAGGTGGTGGAATGACCGATTTTGACCCGCTCGCCACCCAGCGTGAGTCGGTGTCGAAAACCCTCGCAACCGAGCTGTCCGCGGTCGGTCTCGAGGATGCCAGGGAGATCGGGCACGGTGGGTTCGGGGTGGTCTATCGGTGTGCCCAACCGGAACTCGATCGAACCGTGGCGGTCAAGGTCCTCACCGCGGCGCTCGATGCCGAGAATCTCGAACGGTTCCTGCGGGAGCAGCGCGCCATGGGCCGGCTGAGCGGCCACCCGCACATCGTCAACATCATGCAGGTCGGGACGACCGACACCGGCCGGCCGTACATCGTGATGCAGTTCCATCCCCACGATTCGCTGGACGCGCAGATCCGCAGGCGCGGGCCCATCCCCTGGAGCGACGCCCTGCGGGTCGGGGTGAAACTTGCCGGTGCGCTCGAAACCGCGCACCGGGTGGGCATCCTGCACCGGGACGTCAAACCGGGAAACATCCTGCTGACGGAGTACGGCGAACCGCAGCTCACCGATTTCGGGATCGCGCGGATGTCGGGGGCGTTCGAGACGACTGCGGGCACCGTCACCGGCTCCCCCGCATTTACCGCACCCGAGGTGCTGTCGGGGCGGACCCCGACCGCCGCCTCCGACGTGTACAGCCTCGGCGCGACCCTGTTCAGCGCGATCACCGGGCACGCGGCCTTCGAACGGCACAACGGCGAGGAGGTGATCGCGCAGTTCCTGCGCATCACCACCCAACCCGTCCCGGACCTGCGGACCGAGGGTTTCCCCGAGGACCTCAGCGCCGTGATCCAGCGGGCGATGTCCGGTAAACCGGAGGATCGCCCCGCGTCCGCCGCCGCGTTCGGGGACGAACTGCGGGAGGTCGAACGCCACCATGGATTGGCCGTGGACGAGATGGCGATGCCCGTCGACGCCGGGGTGCACCACGTCGAGGATTCCTCGCCCGGGGCGGTCTCGACCATCTCCGGTCCGTTCCGGACGTCCACGACGGGACGGGCGCGCTACGCGTCGACGCCACCGCCCGCGCCGGCCACCCGGTTCCGGCCGCCCGCCGCGACCCGTCAGCTCGTCGAGCGGAACCGGCTGATCGACCTGCTGCGGGCCGGACGCCGGCGCCTGCTGACCGTGATCCACGGCCCCACCGGATTCGGCAAGAGCACTCTGGCCGCCCAGTGGAGGAACGTCCTCGCCGACGAGGGGGTGGCCGTCGCGTGGCTCACCGTCGACAACGACGACGACAACGTGGTCTGGTTCGTCGCGCACCTCATCGAGGCGATCCGCCGCGTGCGTCCCAACCTGGCCAAGGAACTCGGCCAGGTCCTCGAGGAGCACGACGACGAGGCCGAACGCTACGTGCTCACCTCGCTCGTCAACCAGATCCACGAGAGCGGCGAACGGATCGCCCTGATCATCGACGACTGGCAGCGCGTGTCCGAGCCCGCGACGATCGCCGCCCTGGAGTTCCTCCTCGACAACGRCTGCCACCACCTGCAGGTCGTGGTGACGAGCCGGACCAGGGCCGGGCTGCCGATGAGCCGGATGCGTGTCAAGGACGAACTCGTCGAAATCGACTACTCCGAACTGCGTTTCGACGATTCCGAAGCCCGGTCGTTCCTCGTCGACCTCGGTGGCCTGCCCCTCGACAGCGAGGACGTCACCGAGCTCCGCGACTCCACCGACGGGTGGGTGGCGGCTCTCCAACTGGCGTCGCTGTCACTGCGCGGGCGAGCGGACCCCTCCGAGCTGATCGCCGGACTGTCCGGCCGTCACCACGCGATCGGCGAATTTCTCGCCGAGAACGTCCTCGACACCCTCGAACCCGAGATGCTCGACTTCCTGCTGGCCACCTCGATCACCGAGCGCACGTGCGGCAGCCTCGCCGGCGCCCTCGCGCACACCGCGCGTGGGCAGGCGATGCTCGAGGCCGCCGAGGACCGGGACCTGTTCCTGCGCCACATCGACGACGAGCGGACGTGGTTCCGGTACCACACCCTGTTCGCGGAGTTCCTGCGCCGCCGGCTCGAACGCGACCAACCCGACCGCGTCCGGGAACTGCACCGCATCGCGTCCCGCTGGTTCTGCGACCACAGCCTGCTCCGCGAGGCCGTCGACCACGCCATCGCCGGCGGCGAAGAGCAACGCGCCGTGGAACTCGTCGAGGCCGACGGACTGATACTGCTCGAGCAGTCGCAGGCGGCGACGTTGTCGGCGGTGGTCGACAAGCTGCCACCGGCTCTCGTCGCCGCGAGCGCCCGGCTGCAGGTCACGACGGCGTGGGCGCACGCGATGGCGAACCGGACCATGGCCGCCGAACGCGCGCTCGAGCGAGCCGAATGGGCACTCGAACACAGCGGCGCGAGCGCGAGCGACACGGCGGATCTGCGGGCGGAGGCGGGCGTCGTCCGTGCGGTGGCCGAACTGCGCAACGACCGCAGCGACCGGATCGACGAACTCGCCGCCGACTGCCTGGCGCGGCCGGAGGCCATGTCCCCGTGGGTGGTGTGCGCCGCTTTCAACGTCACGACGTTCGCCGCCGTGTACCGCTTCGACTTCGCGGAGGTGCGCAGGATCCAGGAGGTGGCCCGGCCCTACTACGAGCGGAACACCGGACCGCACAACGTTGTTCACGGTCAGAGCTATCTGGGTGTCGCATCCTACGAGCAGCTCGACGTCGACGACGCCGTCGACCGTTTCCGGCGGGCCCGCCGAGCCGGACGGAAACTGGGCGGGCCGCGAGCGCCGTCCGCCCGGCTCGCGGGGTCGCTGCTCGGTGAGGTGCTCTACGAACGCGGGGACGTCGAAGAAGCCGAACGTCTCCTCGACGACGGTTACACCCTCGCCGTCGAGACCGGTGGGGTGGACTTCAAGGTCGCCCGCTTCGTCACCGGCGCTCACGTCAAGGCGCTCCGGGGTGACCGTGAGGAGGCGACGACACGCCTGCACGCCGGACTCGAGGTGGCCCAGACCTACTCCCTCGCCCGCCTGCGGGCCCGCATCGAGAACGAACGCCGGCGGCTCGGCATCACCCCGCATCCCTCACTGGGGGCGCCGGACCCAATCCGGCACGACGACCGGCGGCGCCCGGTGTCGGGCATCGACGAGATCGTCGCGCAGGTCGAGGAGACCACCGCGATCCGGATGTTGCTCGCCACCGGGGCGCGCGAGAACATCGAGCTGGCGTGCACCTGGGCTCAGGAGTGGACCGATCGGCTGGCCGGCACCGGCCGCAACCGCGCCTACCTGCTGGCCGAGCGCCTCCGGGTGGCGTGCCTCGCCGCCGCGGGCCGCGACGAGGAGGCGAAGCAGGCCCTCGCCTCCATCGCCTCGATCTGCGCGGCACGTGGACTCCACCGCGTGCTTCCCGACGGCGGACCCTTCGTCGTCGCGCTGGTCGCAGATCTGCGGGCCGATCAGCTGGCCGGAGAGTGGCGGCCGGACTGGGCGACGGTGCCCTCCGACTTTCTCGAGGAGCTACAGAACGCGACGGCTCCGTACACGATGTGATCCACGGTCAGGCGGGACCCATGTCTGCCGATCGCCAGTGCTCGGGGCGGAGATGGATGGCGACCTGTTCGCCGAGTTCGGCCCGGGCGAAATCGAGGTAGGCGTCGACCTTCTCCGGCGCGAGGTAGCGCTCGGTGACCTCCCGCAGCATGTCGTCGGTTCCCGGGACGGTGCGCGTCACCGCGCCCTCGACGGAGACGTACCGGACGGTGGGGTCGACTCGCTCGACCATCATGGTGAATCGCCCGGCCGCCTCGATGAGGCGCGCCTTCTCCGAACCGGCGCCGGTCAGTACCCACAGATCACCCCCCGGGGCGTACTGATACCAGATCGGGACCGTCAGAGGTCCGCGGTTCTCACCGGCGGAAACCGACAGCGCCGCGATGTGCGGCTCGGACAGGAACTGTTCGCGCTCGGACACAGACAATGGCATGACCTCGACGATAGGAGCCACCACCGACAGATTCCGGGGTCCCTCGGCGGCGCGGCGGACCGATTGAATGGAACCTGGCGGTTCGAAACGGTTAGATGGGACCTGAGGTTCCGGACAGTGCAGCGTTGTACGTCGAAGCGAACGGAGACAAAGATGCCAGGCCCAGTCGCGAGATTGGCACCCCAAGCAGTCCTCACTCCGCCCAGCCCTGCCTCCCTGTTCCTGGTGCTCGTCGCCGGGGACTCCGACGACGACCGCACGACGGTGTGCGATGTGATCTCCGGGATCGACGGACCGCTCAAGGCGGTGGGATTCCGCGAACTCGCCGGCTCGCTGTCCTGCGTGGTCGGTATCGGTGCGCAGTTCTGGGACCGCGTGAGCTCGTCGTCCAAGCCGGCGCACCTGCATCCGTTCGTCCCGCTGTCCGGGCCGGTCCACAGCGCGCCCTCCACGCCGGGTGACGTCCTGTTCCACATCAAGGCCGCCCGCAAGGACCTGTGCTTCGAACTGGGCCGCCAGATCGTCTCCGCGCTGGGCTCCGCCGCCACCGTGGTCGACGAGGTGCACGGCTTTCGCTACTTCGACTCCCGCGACCTCCTCGGATTCGTCGACGGCACCGAGAATCCCACCGACGACGACGCCGCGGACGCCGCACTGATCGGCGACGAAGATCCCGACTTCCGGGGCGGCAGTTACGTGATCGTGCAGAAGTACCTGCACGACATGAGCGCGTGGAGCACGCTGAGCACCGAGGAACAGGAACGGGTCATCGGGCGCACCAAGCTCGAGAACGTCGAACTCGACGACGACGTCCAGCCCGCCAATTCGCACGTCACCCTCAACACCATCGTCGACGACGACGGCGTCGAGCACGACATCCTCCGCGACAACATGGCTTTCGGCAGCCTCGGCGAGGCTGAATACGGCACCTACTTCATCGGGTACGCCAAGGATCCCGCCGTCACCGAGCTGATGTTGCGACGCATGTTTCTCGGCGAACCGCCCGGCAACTACGACCGCATCCTCGACTTCTCCACGGCGGCCACCGGCACGTTGTTCTTCGTGCCGAGCCGGGATGTGCTCGAATCGCTCGGCGACGAGCCGGCCGACGCGGAGTCGGCACCCGAAGACCCGGTCGGGCCCGCCGCGGCCGGCCCGTACGACCTGTCCCTGAAAATCGGTGGTCTCAAAGGAGTATCGCAATGAGTGATTCGAGCAATCTGCACCGCAACCTGGCACCCGTCACCGAGGTTGCCTGGCAGCAGATCGGCGAAGAGGCCGCCCGCACGTTCAAGCGCCACGTCGCCGGTCGACGCGTCGTCGACGTCGCGGGACCGTTCGGATACTCCTACTCGGCCCACAACCTCGGCCGGGTCACCCCGATCAAGACGTCGGACAGCAGGATCCGCGCACAGCAGCGGCAGGTGGACCCGCTCGTCGAACTCCGGTTCCCGTTCACCCTCAGCCGGGCCGAGGTCGACGACGTCGCCCGGGGTTCCCTCGACTCCGACTGGCAGCCCGTCAAGGACGCCGCGAAGGCCGTCGCGTTCGCGGAAGACCAGTCGATCTTCCAGGGATTCGACGAGGCGGGCATCCGCGGACTCGGACCGTCCAGCGACAACCCGGTTCTCAGTCTGCCGGAGGATCCGCTGCTCATCCCCGACGCCGTCGCGTCCGCACTGTCGGCGCTGCGACTCGCCGGTGTCGAGGGACCGTATTCGGTGGTGCTCGACGCCGACGCGTACACCGCGGTCAGTGAGACCCGCGACGAGGGACATCCCGTGTTCCACCACCTGCGCGACCTGGTCACCGGCGACATCATCTGGGCACCCGCCATCAGCGGTGGGTACGTGCTGTCCACCCGCGGTGGCGACAACCAGCTGACCCTCGGCACGGACCTGTCGATCGGCTACGACAGCCACACCGCCACCGACGTCACGCTCTACCTCGAAGAGACGTTCACGTTCGCCTCGCTCACCGCGGAGGCTGCGGTCGTCCTCGCACGCTGACCCCCGGCCGGGGTCGTCAACCGCCGAACAGCAGGTACAGCCCACCGAAGGTGTACGTCACCATCGTGAACAGCAGTGCCAGTTGCCCGGTCAGCTGATGACCCCGGGGCAGGAGCCGCACGGATTTGTCGTGTGCCGCAATCACTCCGAGGACGTGCCCGGCGAGGACGCACAGCACCTTGATCGACGCCGTCGCGGCCGGGTGCTCGGACAGCACGTACCAGACCTCCGCGTCGCCGAGTCCCAGCGGGTTCCATCCCCGACCCATCGGGTCGGCCAGCAGGATCACCGTCGCCTGCCCCTTCTCCACGAGATACGTCAGGTAGTGGGCGAAGACGTAGCCGATGATGATCGGGATCAGCGAATGCGACAGCAGCCCCGGGAGGGCGGCGCGCTGCTCGGGCCGTAGTCCCCCCGCGGCCCGCGAGGCCACCCAGAACGACACCCCGACGAAGCCGATGAACACCAGGAGCCCGGCGGTGCGCGCGAGAGTCGCGCCGATCGGGGAACCGATTCCGTCCACCAGCCGCGCCCACCACGGGAACGCCGAGAAACTGTCGAAGGCCGTGGACCCCAGCAGCGTTGCCATCAGCGCGACCGAGCCGGCGCGGACGGGCATCGATCCCAGGTGGTCCAGCGGATTGCGCAGCACGATCCGGCCGTCGTGCCGATCCCTGCTCAGCGGAGACAACCGCGAGGCCAGCGTGCTGTACACCTCGAACGGATCGCCCCGCTCACACCAGCGCTCGCCGCAGGTGAAGGCCCCGGCCGTCGTGACTACGACGTAGACCAGCAGCCAGGTACGCACGGCGGCAACGGAACCCGGGTCGCCGGAGGCGAGCTCGAGCCAGACGAAGGCGAACAGTCCCGCGACCGCGGGCCAGTACCCCCACGAGTTGCGGTACCGCGCAGTGCCTTCCGTCGGGGAGCGCCCGATCACCGCGCACACCGATCGGTGAAGCGTGCGGACCGGGGAGAGTACTCGCCACACCGGTCCGAACGCCAGCGACACCGCGACCAGTCCCACCCAGAGCAGCACGTAGAACACGCCCGGCAGGGCATTCTCCGAGGACTCCGAGGGTCCGAAGAACGCCGCGAGCGCCACCCACACCGCGAACACCAGACCGAACGCCGCCAGCACGTTCCGCGTGATCGGCGCGTCGGCGAACCGCGTCACCCAGCCGGGCAATCGGTGCCCGGGACTGTCCGGGTCCAGTTTCGGGGTGCGCCACGCGAACGCCAGGACCACGAAGGAGACGGTGAGCGCCCAGCTCGCCCCGATCAGCGCATACGTGAACGGGATCGGAAGGTCGGTGGATCCGCCGAGGCCGTGCGCGAGAACAACGGTCATGGACGCACGAGCAGGGTGGCCACCGTTTTACCCGTGTCGTGCAATTCCACCGCCACCTGGCCCGGAACGTCCACGGAGAACTGGGTTTCCTGGGTTCCGGGGTGAATCTCGAACGAATGCTCCGGCACGGCGTGCACGTGCAGTTCGTCGTCGGCGTCGCTCTCGATCCGCACGGTGACGGTCTCCCCCACCGCGGCCTCGATGCGCTCGTTGCTCGGTGTCACCGAACCGCCGTCGATCACGACGTCGATCACGACACCGTCCTCCGTTGCCGGCGTGTCGCCGTCGCCTCCACAGCCCGACACCAGGGCGGCGACGACAGCAGGTACCACGACAACTCCGGCCAACCGCCTGATCACCTAATTCTCCTCGTCTTTCTCAGTCGGGCCGTGTTTCGCGTTCTCGGCGTTCTCGGCCGCTTCCGCCTTGCGGTCCCGGACCGCCAGGTAGATGACCAGGCCGGCCACCAGGAACGCAGGGACGAACGCGGGAATGGCCAGCAGCACCGAGTGATCGGCGAGGTAGACGACGTCCGGGCCGTTCACCGGATTCATGTCACCGTCACGTCCTCGCGGGTGCCGGTGGCCGCCTGCCCCTGCGTGTACTTGCTGATCCGGCCCGCTCCCCAGGCCAGCGCGGTGATCAGCGCAAGAGTGCACACGAGCACGACCAGCGACGCGGCACCGAACAGCCAGGACGGGTGATCGAAGTTCCGCTCCCGCTGCAGGATGGTGATTTCCGGGACGAAGTCACGGGTCGAGGACGCGACGGCGGGGAGTTCCTCGGCTCCGATGCCCGGATCGCTGGGCAGGTAGATCGGGACGGCCGTCATCGTGCGCCCGTCCTGCACGCGCAGCAACGTCTTCCACGTTCCGTGGACCGGCACCGGTTCGTGAGTCCGGTAGGTGCCGGGCCCGGTGCGTTCGAGTCGGTCGACCGTGAATCCGTTGCCCAGTCCGGTGCCGCCCTGCCAGGACAGAATGGACACCCAGGCGGGATTGTCACTGGCGAGATCGGGTGGGTCGATACGCACCTCCGCGTCGACCATCCGGCCGCCGTCCGGCGCGGCCTCCGTGAGAGCGATTGTCGCCGTGGCGTTGTCCGGGACGGTCGCGACGAGTCCGTTGGCCGTGGCCCCGGCGATCACCACGACCGTGGCGACGACGATGGTGCGGCTGATCGCGGGACGCGGAAGTCCCTCGGATCGGAGCACCCGCCCGAGCAGGGCGCCGCAGGCCCCGGCCGCGATGCCCACGGGCACGGCCATGGCCAGCGCCTCCGGCCACATGCTGGTGGGCCAGGGGTAGATGTACACGGCGTCGATCCACAGCGACTCGAGCCACAGCCCGACCGTCGCGACGAGAAGTCCGCCGACGGCACCGAAGGCCACCCGATTCTTGATCAGCGGTGTCAGGGCGAGCAGTTCGATCAGCACCGCAGCGCCGAGGCACAGTTCGAACACGTTCGTGGGGGCGCCGAGAACCGGTCCCACCATCAGTGCCGTGATCGCACGCACGACGCCGGCCACCGCCACGGCCACGATCGCCGCGAAGGGTCCGAGAACAATGCGTGCCGCCACCAGGGTGAACGCGGCCGCGCCCGCGATCATCATCGGTTGCAGGACGAGGCGGAACTGTTCGACGCCGAAGTCGTATTCGATCTGGAAGACGGACAGGCCGATGAGCAGGCCACCGAACGTGCCGCACCGCAGGAACCAGATCAGCCTGCTGTCCTGCTTCGTGTCACCGGGGGTCGCCATCCGGCCCTCGTAGTCCAGGAGCAGGACGCCGATCAGCGACAGCCCCGCACCGCCGATCAGCATCAGGTGCGTCGGCCCCCACAGCGTGACGTCCTGACCGAAGATCCGGTGCCAGACGTCGTCGAGGGGAAACCCGATGAGGGCGTACAGCCCCGCCCCGGCCACCAGGACGCCGCCGACCGGGACGTACCAGGTGCGGGTGATCTTGATCGCCGCCGGACCGGGTTTCTCGTCGCGCGGCAGGATCATCGCCAGCATCCCGGTGATGAACAGCAGGAAGAGTCCGACGAGGATGAAATAGTGCGCGGGGTTCGCGAGCGGCCCGTCGTCGCGGCCTCGCCCGATGTGCAGGCTGACGTCCCAGATGAAACCGAAGAACGCCGTCAGGATGGTCCCGACGAACGTCACCAGGGGCAGCGCGACCCACGGGGGCCGGTCGAGCGCGCGTGCCGCCGTGTCAGCGGTCGTCTGCAGCCACGTGATCTTGCGTGTGCGGTGCAGGTATGCGATCCACAGCAGACCGACGGTGATGATCGCCGTCGCCACCGAGATTCCGATGATCTGATCGAACGCCGCACCGCCACCCTCTCCGCCCGATTGGGCAAGAATGGGTGAACTCGGAGTAACAGTAACTTGGCTCACGTGGTGATTATGTGCGCCTCGTGCCGAAAACGCCAGACCCTCGACCCGGCACACGGCGGTTCGTAGGCAAATCTATTCAGATCTGCGATCAGACGTAGATATGGCTAGATTCCTCTATCGAAGCCTCGACCAGCGATAACTGCCACCGCCCGCACGCGCAGCCGAGGTACGTGACGACTCCCGTGCTCGTCCGATGCCGAGATACTTCCTGCCAGTCGTGTTCGTGATGTTCGCTCATGCACCCAGCATGATGTAATGGCATTGTGCATCTCAACCCTTACGGCGAATACGCGGTCACACTCGCCGCCGACCTCGCGAATCACCCACCCGACTCGACCGGCGACCTCGTCGACCGATGCGTCGACGCCGGCATCGTCGTCGACTTCCCCGTCACCGACGACGACCTCGCCGACGTGCTCGCGATGCTCGACCGGTGGGCGTCGATCGCGGACACCACCAGCGACGAAGCCCGGGCCGAACAGGTCAACCTCATGCTCACGAAGGCATCCGCCTACCCGCGACTGACCAACCACGCCGGCGACGGCTGGCACCTCCACTACCGTGACGACCAGCAGTCGCTGGCTGGCGTGCTCGAGGCGCTCTTCTCCGTCGGCACCGCACTGCACCTCGTCGGCCGCGGCATGCACCGGCTCGGCCGCTGCGCACTCGAGGAGTGCACCGCCATCTACGCCGACACGTCCCGCAACGRCCGTCAGCGGTACTGCTCACCGAAGTGCGCGAACCGGGACGCCGTTCGACGCCACCGGGCGCGCTGACACTTGGTCAGTATGCAATCGACGGCTCGCCGTCAGTGAGCGAAATCTTCCCCCGTGTACTCCCGCTTCTCCACCAGAAGCCGGAATTGTCCCGCTTGACGTCCTCTCGGCCGTGAACGACCGAGAATCCCCTCGGGACTCGCGTCCCGAGGTTCCTGTTTCACCGACAGTTGCCTCCCCACACTTTATGTGTGAGGAGGTCTCACACCATCTCCGCAGGCTGTCACCGTCAGTCCGACGGCCAAAATGTTCTTCGCCGCGTTCACATCCCGGTCGTGGACGGCGCCGCATCGGCACGTCCACTCCCGGACCGTCAGCGGCATCGTCGAGGCGATTGCCCCGCACACCGAGCAGGTCTTCGACGAGGGATAGAACCGGTCGATCGCCACCACCCGCCGCCCGTACCAGTCGGCCTTGTATTCGAGCATGGACCGGAACTCGGACCAACTCGCATCGGAGATCACCCGAGACAACGACCGATTCTTGACCATGTTCCGCACACTCAGATCCTCGATGGCGATCACTTGGTTTTCGCGCACCAGTCGAGTAGAGAGTTTGTGCAGATRATCGCGACGCCGATCGGCGATCCGGCCATGGATCTTCGCGACTTTCAGTCGGGCCTTGGCCCGGTTACGGGATCCCTTCTGCTTCTTGGCCAGCACCCGCTGCGCCTGCGCCAGCCGCGCACGGTCCCTGCGCTCATGACGCGGGTTGGTGACCTTCTCCCCCGTCGAGAGCGTGTAGAGGCTCGTGATCCCAGCGTCGAGCCCGACCACCCGATCCGTCGACGGGCCTCGGTGATCGTGTCCTCGRCGAGGATCGAGACGTGGTATTGACCGCGTGCATTGCGCGACACCGTCACCTGCGACGGCACGGCCCCCTCCGGYARCGGCCTCGACCACCGRATATCCAGGGGTTCGGACTGCTTGGCCAACCGGATCTGCCCGCCSCGGTAGGTGAAGCAGTTCGAGTAGTAGGTCGCCGAATCCCGCGAGCGGCCCTTCTTCTTGAACTGCGGGTAGCGGGACTGCTTGCGCCARAACYTGTCGAACGCMCCCTGCAACTGCCGCAGCGMCTCCTGCAACGGCCCCTTCGACGGCTCCGMCAACCACTCCGTCCCCGCATCACGCTTCCACCCGGTGAGCATCTTCGAGGTGTCCGCGTAGGTCACCCGCCGCCGCTCCTGCGACCAGGCACGCGAGCGCTCCGCCAACGCCCGATTGTAGACATACCGAGTGCACCCGAACGTCCGAGCAAGCTGATCCGCCTGCACCACAGTCGGATAGAAACGGTACTTGAACGCCCGCTTCACCACCCTCCCCGCCATAACCCAGACACTAGCCACACAGTCCGACAAAACCAGATCGGCTATCCCGGACCTGAAGGACCGGGTTTGCGCCGAAAGATTCACGAATCACCGCCTCGATGCCGTAAGGCCGTTCGGCCGGCGGCTGCGTGAACTCGACGACCCTGGCGACCAAATCCCGGTACGTCTCGTGACAGTCGGTGGTGGTCAACCCGAATCTGCCCATCGTCCCGCTCTCGAGCGACCGGCGGACCGCGTCTGCCATGTCGGCGTCGAGGGGGCGGCTCTTCTCCGAAATTGCGGCGGTCACCGGCGGTCGCTCAGCCGTGCATGAACACGTGGCACCCGGGATGCGCGGCGCCCCGTGCTCGGCGAACTTCGCCTGATACACCGACGGCGACGCGCCGACCAGCTGGCGGAATTTGGACACTGAACGACCCGAGGCTGGTGTACCGACGAGGCGGCAGATCTCGGTGACCGTCAGGTTCGCGCTCGCCCGACCGCTGCCATGCCCCCAGTCTGGCAGTGGCTACCGACTCGAGGACAGGAACGCCGTCGACCCGGACAGGTCGCCGGGGCGGTGACTGCGCGATTGCACGAGCCCGCGGCGTTCGAGGATCGGCCGGACCCCTTCGCCGAAGTTGAAGGCCTCTTCGAGGTGCGGGTAGCCGGAGAGGACGAAGTGATCGAGTCCGAGCGCCGCGTACTCGGCGATGCGGTCGGCGACCTCCTCGTGGGAGCCGACCAGCGCGGTCCCTGCGCCGCCGCGGACCAGCCCGACACCGGACCACAGGTTGGGGGCCACCTCGAGGGCGCGCGCTCCGGCGTCCTCGGAGTAGGCGCTGCCCCCGCCGTGCAGTTCCCGCATGCGGCGCTGACCTTCGGAACCCGACCGGGCGAGGCTGTGCTGTGCCTGCTCGACCGTCGCCGGGTCGAGAGCGGAGAGCAGGCGGTCGGCCTCGGCCCACGCCTCCTCGGACGTGTCGCGGCTGATCACGTGCAGCCGGATGCCGTAATCGAGCGTGCGGCCCTGGACGTCGGCGAGGTCGCGGATCCAGGCGATCTTCCCGGCGACGGCGCTCGGCGGTTCACCCCAGGTGAGGTAGGTGTCGGCGAACTGGGAGGCGACGGTGCCCGCGGCCGGCGACGAACCGCCGAAGAAGATCGGCGGCACCGGGTCGGGGATGCGCTGCAACTGGGCGTTCTCGACCCGGATGTATTCGCCGGCGTAGTCGACCGGTCCGGTTCCCGCCCACAGCTGACGGATGACGTCGAGGAACTCGCCGCAGCGGGCATAGCGCTGGTTCTTGTCGAGGTAGTCGCCGTAGGTGCGCTGCTCGTGGTCCTCGCCGCCGGTGACGACGTTGAGCAAGAGCCGCCCCTGCGACTGCCACTGGAACGTCGCCGCCATCTGTGCGGCCAGCGTGGGGCTGAGCAGGCCCGGCCGCAGTGCGACCAGGAACTTCAACGTCTCCGTGGTCTCCAGCATCATGGCCGTGGTGAGCCAGGCGTCTTCGCACCACGCGCCGGTGGGCGTCAGGACCGATTCGAAGCCGTTCGACTCCGCCGCCGCGCCGATCTGATTGAGGTACCGCAGCGTGGCGGGACGGTCTCCTGCCATGGAACTCCCGTGACCACCCGCCATCAGGTTGCGGGAATCACCGTAGGTGGGAAGGAACCAGTGGAAATGCAGAGACACGCGCGATCCTCTTGTCGACGACAGATGGGCAGCGCAGGCCAGTTCATCAACGACGAAGCCGGGGCGCGAGGGTTTCGATCACCGTGATTCGGAATCGTGCCCGACCGCAGCGGGCAGGGTTACGGTCGCCGCGCTATGACTACGCTGTCCGACGCCCCGTACACACCTTCGACCGAGTCCGACCTCGAGCGGCGCAAGCGGCTCCGCACCGTCGTCGCCGCCAGCCTCCTGGGGACGACAGTCGAGTGGTACGACTTCTTCCTCTACGCGACGGCCGCCAGCCTGGTGTTCAACCAGCTGTTCTTCCCCGATCAGAGTTCGTTCGTCGGCACCATGCTGGCGTTCGCCACGTTCGCGGTCGGTTTCGTGGTCCGGCCGATCGGCGGAGTCGTCTTCGGCCACATCGGCGACCGCATCGGACGCAAGAAGACACTCGCGCTCACCATGTTCATCATGGGCATCGCCACCGCTCTGATGGGTGTGCTGCCCACGGCCGCGCAGGTCGGGGTGATCGCGCCGATCCTGCTGCTCCTGCTGCGCATCCTGCAGGGGTTCGCACTGGGCGGTGAATGGGCGGGCGCCGTGCTCCTCGCCGTCGAACACAGTCCCGCGAAGAAGCGCGGCATCTTCGGCAGCATTCCCCAGATCGGCCTGGCGCTGGGCCTGGCCCTGGGCACCGGCGTCTTCGCCGCGTTGCAGGTGATCTTCGACGACGCCCAGTTCCTCTCCTACGGGTGGCGGATCGCCTTCCTGCTCAGCCTGATTCTCGTATTCGTCGGATTCGTGGTCCGGCTGAAGGTCGAGGAGACCCCGGCGTTCCAGGAAGTGCACGACCTCGCGAAGCGCTCCTCCGCTCCGCTGAAGGACGTGTTCCGCGGCCGGGTCCGCCGGGGCACCCTCCTCGGCCTGCTCTCGCGCTGGGGTGAGGGCGCCGCGTTCAACACCTGGGGCGTCTTCGCGATCACGTACGCCACCAAGAATCTGGAGTTCGCGAAGATCCCCGTCCTCCTGGTCGTCACCGTCGCCGCGACGGTCATGGCCGTGCTCCTGCCGTTCTCCGGTCTGCTGGTCGACCGTTACGGCGCCAAGAGGATCTACCTCGTCGGGATCGGGGCCTACGGGCTCGCGGTCTTCCCCGCGTTCGCCTTGTTCGGCACGGAGAATCTCATCCTGTTCGGTGTCGCGATGGTGCTCGTGTTCGGCGTCGTCCACGCCCTCTTCTACGGTGCGCAGGGCACGCTGTACGCGAGCCTGTATCCCACCGAGATCCGCTACACCGGCCTGTCCGTCGTGTACCAGTTCTCCGGAATCTACGCATCGGGCATCACGCCGATGATCCTCACCGCCCTGATCGCCGTCGCCGGCGGAACTCCCTGGCTGGCCTGCGGATACCTCGTCGCCACCTCGGTCGTCAGCGTCGTGGCGACGGCCCTGATCCGAAAGCAGGACCTCTACCTCTGAGACCGCAGAATTCTCCGAACGGGCTCTGACAGCCGAGTTCGATACACTGGTGTATCCGATACGCTAGTGTATCGACGGCTGCTGTCGACCCGATCGGAGGAGGGCCCATGCCGACGTCGCCGGCGCGCTCCACCGAGCCTGCCACCGACACACCCCGCCGGGTGACGAAACGGCGAGGCCAAACACGCCGGCGTCTGCTCGACGCCGCGGTCGAGGTGTTCGCCGAAAACGGCTTCGGACGGTCGACGGTCGAGCAGATCTGCGAACGCGGTGGCTACACCCGCGGCGCCTTCTACTCCAACTTTGCATCACTGGACGAGATGTTCTTCGCCATGTGGGAACAGCGCTCCAGCGCGATGCTCGCACAGATCCGGCTGGCCGCCGACTCGTCCAGCATCGACCTCGCGGGGCTCACGCCTGCCGAAAAACTGCGCGCCGGCACCGAACTGGTGCTCGGCGTCGTCCCCGTCGACGACCAGTGGTACCGGATCAACGCGGAATTCACCGCCCACGCCCTGCGCAACCCGTCGCTGAAGAAGGCCCTCGCAGCACGTGAGGACACGATTCTGGCGACCATCGTGCCGATCCTCGAGAAGGCGCTGCACCGGCTCGGGCGCCGCGTCGTCGGCGATCCGCGGGTGCTCGGCCGCGCGCTCGTGGCCCTGCACGACGGCACGAGCGTCCAGTGCCTCATCGAGGACGACGACGCGTCCGCCCGGGAACTACGTCTCGAATTGTTCACCCACGTCGTGGCCGCGTACACCGAACCCGACACCACCCACACCCACACCCACCGGAAAGAGGGGTCCTCGTGACCGAACAGGCTGATGCGATCGTCGTCGGCGCCGGACTGGCCGGACTCGTCGCCACCTACGAGATGGTCAAGGCGGGCCGGAAGGTCCTCGTCGTCGACCAGGAGAGTTCCGCGAATCTCGGCGGGCAGGCCTTCTGGTCGCTCGGCGGCCTGTTCCTCGTCGACAGCCCCGAACAGCGGCGCCTCGGCATCAAGGACTCGTACGAACTGGCGATCCAGGACTGGATGGGCACCGCGGCCTTCGATCGAGCCCGCGAAGACCAGTGGCCGCGGCTGTGGGCCCAGGCGTATGTCGAATTCGCCGCAGGCGAGAAGCGGCAGTACCTCCACGACCTCGGGCTGCGGTTGATGCCGAACGTCGGGTGGGCCGAACGCGGACGCGGATCCGCTCTCGGACAGGGTAATTCCGTTCCACGCTTCCACATCACCTGGGGCACCGGACCGGGGGTCGTCGA
Organism: Rhodococcus sp. P3_B8; assembly: GCF_056402775.1. Lineage (NCBI taxonomy): Bacteria > Bacillati > Actinomycetota > Actinomycetes > Mycobacteriales > Nocardiaceae > Rhodococcus > Rhodococcus sp. P3_B8. The sequence continues at coordinate 6,388 of NZ_JBFUGT010000069.1, read as the reverse complement.
AGTTTTCCTCACCCGAGTGATGGCCGCGTCGAAGCGGGGCCTCGTCACGTTCAAGCATCGTCACCAGGTCGACGAGATCGTCGTCACCGACGGCGCCGCCACCGGCGTGCGCGGCACCGTCCTCGAACCGTCCACCGAAGCACGCGGTGTGAAGAGTTCGCGGACCCTGGTCGGAGAATTCGAATTCGCCGCGCAGGCCGTGGTCGTCACGTCCGGCGGCATCGGCGGCAATCCCGAACTGGTCAAGAAGAATTGGCCCGCGCGCCTCGGCAAGGCTCCCGAGAACATGCTCGCCGGCGTCCCCGCGCACGTCGACGGCCGCATGCTCGAGATCACCGAGAACGCGGGCGGCAACATCGTGAACCGCGACCGGATGTGGCATTACACCGAGGGGATCCAGAACTGGGACCCGATCTGGCCGAACCACGGCATCCGCATCATCCCCGGACCGTCGTCGATGTGGTTCGACGGCAACGGCAAACGCCTGCCCAGCCCCAACTTCCCCGGCTTCGACACCATGGGAACCCTCGACCACATCATGAACAGCGGCCACCACCACACGTGGTTCGTCCTCGACCAGAAGATCATCGAGAAGGAGTTCGCGCTGTCGGGCTCCGAGCAGAACCCCGACATCACCGGCCGCGATTTCAAGCTGCTCGCCGAACGCCTCAAGAAGGGCGCGCCCGGTCCCGTCGAGGCGTTCAAACAGCACGGGGCGGACTTCGTCGTCCGCGACAATCTCCGTGACCTCGTCGACGGCATGAATGCCCTCACCCCCGAGGCACCGCTGAAGTACGAGGACCTCGAACGTGAAATCGTGGCCCGCGACAGGGAGGTGAAGAACAGCTACACCAAGGATTTCCAGATCATGGCGATCCACAATGCACGGAACCTGCTGGCCGACAAGATCACCCGCGTCGTGAGCCCCCACGAACTGCTCGACCCCAAGAACGGTCCCCTGATCGCGGTCCGGCTGCACCTGCTGACCCGCAAGACCCTCGGCGGCCTCGAAACCAACCTGGACTCGCAGGTGATCAGGCCCGACGGCACACCGTTCGAGGGTCTCTACGCCGCCGGTGAGGTCGCCGGATTCGGCGGCGGCGGCGTCCACGGTTACAGCGCACTCGAGGGCACCTTCCTCGGCGGCTGCATCTTCTCCGGCCGGGCCGCGGGCCGCGCGCTGGCCCGGCACCTGTAGGCGGCTCCGCCACCCGTGTGCGGTTGACGAGTCCCTGGGCTCGTTAACCACTCACGGGCGCGAGCCTCTCGGAAGCCTCGAGTTCGCGGACCAGCGGCAGGACGTTGGCGCCGAAGTATTCGATCTCCTCCTGGAAGTGCAGGAATCCGCCCAGGATGAGGTCGACTCCGCGGCGGCGGTATTCGACGATGCGCTCGGCGATCTGCTCCGGCGTCCCGATCAACTGGGAGCGGAATCCGTCGTTGTACTGGACGAGATCCTCGAACGTGGAGTCGGCCCACATTCCCGACTTGTCGGCGGTGGACGCGCCTGCCTGCTGGACGGCGGACCTGAATCCCTCGACCGCGGGCTTGTTCGCCTTCTCGATGATTTCGCGGAGGGTGTCGCGTGCTTCCTTCTCGGTGTCGCGGGCGATGATGAATCCGTTGAGCCCGAACTTCACTTCCCGGTTGTGCTCGCGCGCCACCTTCCGCACGTCGACGATCTGTTCGGTGACGCCGTCGTAGTCCTTGCCGTTGCTGAAGTACCAGTCGGAGTACCGGCCCGCGTTCTGCCGTGCGGCGGCGGAGTTGCCGCCCTGGAACAGTTCGGGGTTCGGACGGTCGGGCGTGTTCAGCGGCTTCGGCTTGAGGGTGAAGTCGTGGATGCGGTAGAAGTCGCCACGGAAGTCGACGTCGTCCTCGGTCCAGATCTTGCGGAGCACCTGCAGGAACTCGGCGCTGCGCCGGTACCGCTCGTCGTGCTCGAGCCACGGCTCCCCGAGGTGGGTGAACTCGTCCTTGAACCAGCCGCTCACGACGTTGACGGCGAACCGGCCGTTCGACAGGTGGTCGGCCGTGGCCCCCAGCTTCGCCAGCACCGCGGGCTGCCACAGACCCGGGTGGACGGCAGCGATCACCTTCAACCGTTCGGTGGCCAGCAGCAGTGCGAGGCTGAAGCTGGTCGACTCGTGCTGGAACTCGGCCCCGTAGCTGGCCTCGTACCGGACCTGGCTGAGCGCGTACTCGAAACCGTTGTTCTCGGCGGTCTGGGCGAGCTTCTTGTTGTACTCGTAATCCCAGCTGGTCCGCTGTTCGATGTCGGACGTGACGAGCCCGCCACTGACGTTGGGCACCCAGTAGGCGAACTTGATCTGCTCAGCGATGTGTTCGGTTGACATACCCAGCATGCAACCCGTCTGCTCGGCTCACGCCCACCCTTCCAATCAGTGCGCGTCCAACCCTTCACCCGGCTCGCGGGTCCGTGTGAGGTTCGACGGCATGACAGCAGTACAGGGAGGTCAGGGATGACCGCCGTCCAGAGCGCCCACCGCATCAGTGACGAGGCCGAAGCCCTCGCCGTCGCTGCCGAGCTCGCCGCACAGTTCGCCGAGGAGGCGGCAGGCCGCGATGCCGGCCGGCAACTCCCCTACGAACAGGTAGGCGCTCTCGCCGCGTCCGGACTGCTCGCACTCGGTGTTCCCCGCAAGCACGGCGGCATCGACGCGCGGACCGAAACCCTCGCCGAAGTCTTCCGCCTTCTCGCCGAGGGCGATCCGAGCATCGCGCAGATCCCGCACAGCCACTACACGTTCCTCGAGGTGCTGCGCCACCAGGGCACGCCCGCGCAGCAGGAATTCTTCTACTCCGAGGTGCTCGCGGGGCGCCGGTTCGCCAACGCCCAGAGCGAGCGCGGAACCAAGACGATCGATATCGACGCCACGACGCTCACCGAGCAGGGCGGCGACTTCGTCGTCGACGGTCGCAAGTTCTACAGCACGGGCGCCCTGTTCGCCGACTGGATCGCGGTACGGGCCACCCTTCCAGGGACGACGACTCCGACGGGGACGCCCGCGAAGGCCGTCGCCTACCTGCCGCGCACCGCCGCCGGACTGTCGATCGTCGACGACTGGGACGGCATGGGGCAGAAGACCACGGCGAGCGGAACCGTCACCCTGGACGCCGTCCGGGTGCCCGCATTCCACGTCGTACCGTTCTCCCCCATCTTCGACGCACCCACCACGTATGGGTCGCAGGCCCAGATCCTTCATGCCGCCATCGACGCCGGGATCGCCGCAGCAGCCCTGAACGAGGGCGTGCGCTCCGCGCGTCAGGCAAGGCCCTATTTCGAGGCGGGCGTCACCGACGCCGTCGACGATCCCCTGCTGATCCAGTTGGCCGGTGAGGCGGCGGTCACCGTCCGGTCCGCGACGGCACTCCTCCGGGAGGGTGCACGCAGCATCGACGCAGCGCGACGCGACCTTACCGAGCAGAGCGCCGCGGTCGCCTCGATCGACGCCGCCGCAGCCAAGGTCGCCGCCGCCCGCGCGTCACTCGAGGCGTCGAGCGTGCTGTTCGAACTGGGCGGCACCCGCAGTGCATCGGAAACGTCCAACCTGTCGCGGTACTGGCGCGACGCCCGCACCCACACCCTGCACGACCCCACGCGGTGGAAGATCCAGCACATCGGCCGGTGGACACTGTCGGGCACCGTCCCACCCCGCCACGGCCTGCTGTAAGCCCTCCGGGCCTGTGCGCCTTTCTGGTTGCGGGAGCTACCAAAAAGGCGCACGGGCGCTACCCGCCTATGTCCGCCTTCATGAGGAAGACGTTGTAGTCGGACCAGGTCGACATGGTGAAGTACAGATCGTCGCCGCTCGACCACGGGTGGATGAAGCCGCCGTACAGTTCCGGGTACTCGACGGCGCTGACCATCGGCGCCCCGTCGGACCAGACGCCCTGCGGCGAGTCGGACTCACGGAGAACGATGGCCGCCTTGGACGTGTCGAGGTACGCCATCTGCCATTTGCCGGTGGCCTCCTCGTAGCGCACGGACAATTCGGCGGCGGGGGCGTCCACGATCGGCGTCGCCTCCGTGTAACCACCGACGGGCGTCCAGTTGCCGTTCTGCCAGTACTGGTACGCGGACGTGTTCAGCACATCGGCGGCCGGGACGCGGGCCAGGCCGATGGCGCCGAGCCTCGTGTTGGGGGTGCCGAACATGTACACGAAGTCGCCGGCCGGGACCATCGACGCGACCTGGAACTTGGTGACACCGAAGATGTTGTCCCACTTCGCGTACGGGTCCTTGGTCCACGTCGATCCACCGTCGTCCGAGTAGGCGATGCCGCCGTAGTTCGTCCACCACGTGGCGGGGATGCTGTTCCAGGTGCGGATCGACATGTAGCTCATGTACTGCCGGTTACCGACGGCGAAACCCGAGGTCGGGATGGTGGTGATCTCGATGTTGTCGAGTTTGCGGCTGTCGAGCAGTTCCGCCGCGTGGCATCGGCTGTCCTGGACCATGCTGTCGAGGCTCATACCGTCGGACAGGTTGCGGTCGGAGCTGAAACCGAGGACGTTGCTGCGCCAGTCGTCGCCCTGACCACCGGGCGGCTGGAATCCCTTGCCGACCGTGTCGCCGAACGCGACGGCGATCTGGTCGGGGGCGCTCTCCCACATGATGCCGAGGTCGGTGCCGTTGACCTGGTAACGCTTGTCGGTGCGGCTGACGGAACCGGACCCGGTCACCTTGGCCACGCGGGTCACGTCGCCGATCTTCGGGGTGGCCGGGGCCGCGCTGCGCGGCGCCTCCTCGGTCGCGGGGTGCACGAGGGGCGGCGGTGGGGGCAACTGGATGTCGGCGCCCGGGACGGGAATGCCGAAGTGGAAGGGTGTGAATTTCACGCTGACGTCGGGGATGTTCAGCACGCTCGACAGGTTTCCCGGGGCGTGGTCGGTCTCGTCGGTGAGGTCGGGGCACGGATCGGTGCACGTGTCGGCGGGCAACGCCTGCGACACGCGGACGGGCTCGGTGACGGGGGCGGGATACGGCACCGTCGTGATCTTGGGGTACGGGATCGGAATCTCGAGCTTCTCCGGTATCAGCGAATGTGTCTCGTTCGACACCTCGCTCGCGCAGGGACCGCTGCCGGGTAGGCCGTTGGACACCGGCTCGGGTTCCGCGACGGCGGTGTTCTGGTTCGAATAGGCGATCATGCCCGAGCCGATCGCCACTGCCGCGACCGACGCGACCCACCTCTTCGACATCCCCGACCCCTCCGTCAACTCCGGCCATTACCGGCGAGGGGAACATAGCATCGCGCTTGTACGCTCGCCGGTTACCACACGCCATACCTGGCGGTAACATTTTTGTCCCGATCCGAAATCGAGGCTGTGACTCCTGCCACGTGACGGCGGAAGTGACCCGTACGCGGAGTCACCGATACCGCAGGTCAACGACTTTCGACCGGTGTGTTCGCGTGCCGAACACCGTCAAGGGATCGGTGAACACCGGATTGCATCTGTTGACGCTCCGGATCGCCCGGTATTCACTGATCGTGCGCATCCACCGGATTCCCGGTCCGCGACGAGACCCCGAGCTCCTCGCCCTCTGCGCTGCGGGCCCGCCCGCGTTCTTCCGCTCCAGCGCGAACCACCGTTCTGCACGGGTCCCGCATTCCACCGATCACCGCCGTCGTCGCTCGGCGGCGTCGACCCGTGCGAATTCCGCTGTCAACGAAAGGAATCGACATGACCGCCGTCCTGGAACCGACCCTGTCCTATTCGTCGTCCATCCCCCGCGCACACGTGCACCGCGCCGCGATCTGCGAGGTCTTCCTCACCGACATCATCTGCGAGAGCTACCCACAGTTTCGTCTCGGTGTGCAGCTCCCCAGAGTCCACAGCTACTACAGCGATCACAATGTCGTTGTACGACAGTATGATCCGCTGCTGCTACTCGAAACGTTCCGGCAGGCATCCATCCTCATCTCGCATCGGCACGTCGACGCTCCGCTCGACGCCAAGTTCGTGTTCAATGCCGGAGCGCTCGAGGTCGTCGACCTCGACGCCGTGAGAGTGGGCCCCGCACCCGCCGCGGGGGTTCTGGACGCCACGATCACCGCGGAGAAGCGACGGGGCGCCGACATCGTCGGAATCACGCTCGCAATGACACTGGCGCTGGACGGAGCTGCCGCGGCCACCATGAGCATGACCATCCAGTGGATGCCCGGCGACGCGTGGGACCGCCTCCGGCAGAAGGGCCGGGCACCGCTGCAACTCGATCCCGCCCGTCCGCATCCGTTGCACGAGCGGGTCGAGCCTCGGGAGGTGGCTCGACATTCGTTCGACAACGTGGTGCTCAGCCGGATCGGTGTCGCCGGCGACACCGTGTGCAGCCAGGTTCTGGTCGATCAGGCCCATCCTGGCC